>JAHQVK010000044.1 GCA_019634385.1 Myxococcales bacterium
GCTTCTCCGCGGGGCTGTGCCCTGCGGCGCGACCCCCGAATTAATTCTAATAGAATCAATTCAAGTGGTCTTTGCTGTACCCTCCCTCCGGGGTCGACCCTTCACACCGCGGGATACGGAGTCATCTCCACAGCCGGAGTTTGAAGACACGCCCGAGCTCCTGAAGGACCCGAATATCTGATAATATTCAGTTCACCTTCCTCGGAAATTCTTCGTTCACTAGCTTTTCACTGAGGCCGAAGGTTCTCCCACTTCAGGTCTTCGTGATAGTTTCTTATCGCGTTTAGCCGCTCCCCTTAGCCGAAGCGCTTAGACGTATACCGATCCGCAGGTGACTAAGGGGAAACTTTATAAATTTGAGAATTGTTCTCAAATTCGTGTGTTCAATTTCAAATCTCAGTGGTCGAGTCAAGTTAAGACTCGGCCTGATTTTGTTAGTGAGGAGGTGAAACAGATTGACCCAAAAAAATGAAAGTGATTCCCATTCGCTATGGGTGATGGGTTTGTGCAATGCGGCGTCCGGGTATGGATGACTACTAATTTCGCAGCGCCGTTGTGGTGTCGCTATCCTTTGCCTAGACGCCGACTCGGGCCCGTTTTGTCTATCCTTGGCTTGCTTGTCATACCTTCTGAGGGGGTTATGGCTGGGCTCGTATCAGATGAAGTAGAAGTTCCAAAGTCTCAGTTTACAACCGAATCGGAAAAGCAAACCGAAGGAAGCCTCAGGGTGACCGTGGTATCCACGGAGGGGCGACCTATTCCAGATACGCTTGTTTGGCTCGAGGGGATGGAGATGATCTCAACCAGCACCCGAACAAAAGCTGATGGACAAGCTCAATTTGCAGGCCTTCATGCTGGTCGATACTTGGTCAAAACTCAGAGTGTAGAGGATGAAGTTGAGGTGGAAGCGGGCAAGGAAGCGAACTTAGGACTCATTGTGCAACCGGAACCTTCGGTAGAAACGTTACAAGTGGTGGGTAAACGGAGTCGGCGACCTGAGCTTGAGAGCTCCGCGGAGATGGTTGACGTGGTTGACTTCAAAGAGTTCCGGAGCCAATCGGCTGATATTACCGATATCCTTGGGCGGCAGGGAGGGGTCTTTATGCAGCGGGGGGGAAGCGTAGGATCTCGAACTCGGTTTTGTCTCAACGGTCTATGTGATCACCAGATCACGTTCTTTATCGACGGTATTCCGAGTGACTCGGCCGGATTTCCGTCGAGTGGGGCTTTTGGTCTTCAACTCATCCCCGTGAGCTTCGTCAACCAACTGGAAATCCATCGGGGTATCGTGCCGACTCGGCTTGGCGCTGATGCCCTCGGAGGGGCTGTAAATATACTGACCGAGCCCGGTCGGTGGTCGGGTGCGTCGGCGAGCTATCAAACCGGATCCTTTGGACTTCATACGCTGACGTTGGAGGGGCGTTATGTTGATGACAATACCGGCTTGTTACTGTCGGCCAACGGAATGATCAGCACCGCTGCTAATGACTATGAGGTGGACGTTGAACTGGTGGATGAGCGTGGCCGTCCTTCTGAAGGAACCGTTCGTCGGTTCCACGATGGAATCACTTCCTACGGAGGGTTTGTGGAGGCTGGGTTCATCGAACGGACATGGGCAAAGCGGCTGAGTATTCGAGGTTATATTTCTACCTACGATAAGGAACTTCAGCACAACGTAGTGATGACCGTTCCCTACGGCGAAGTGAAGTATGGTGAGACCACGGCCGGCGCAATCGCGCGCTACGATGTAGGCTTGGGCGAACATCTTGAGTTGCAAATATTTGCGACGTACGCTCGGCGTATCATTGACTTCGTGGATCAAGCGGATGTGGTGTACGACTGGAATGGAAATGTGGTGAATGAACGGGAGTCAGCGCGAGGAGAGATAGATGGTGACCCGACGAATAGAACTTTTTGGCAGGATATAGGGACGGGGCGGCTCAGTATGGTCTGGAACTTTAGGCCGGAGCAGCAGCTGAGCTTGGTTTCGTCCCCCTACTACTCCACCCGTACCGGAGAAGAACGGCTGCGAGATACTTCTGAAGAGAGGGACCCGTTGACGGCTGACCGAAATCTATTTCGGCTGGTGACTGGTTTTGAGCACCGTTTAGAATTATTCGAGAGCACGAACAGTGAGGGCATCGACGACTACATCATCAAAAATGCTTTCTTCGTGAAAAGCTACTTCTACTCCGCGTCGAGCGAAGATATCTTACCCGGGAGTGCTTTCAAACGCATCAACTTAGAGAGCCACAATTTTGGTCTCGGTAATGGGTTACGGCTGCGGATGACCCCTTGGCTGAGCTTTAAGCTTTCTTATGAATATGCCATTCGATTACCGAGTGTAGACGAAGTTTTTGGTAATGGGGTGCTTGTTCTTGCGAACTTGGAGCTGGAGCCGGAACGAAGTCACAATACCAACGTTATGGCGGTAATAGATACCGGACGTACCCTACTGGGCCAGGCAAGTTTTGATGTCAATGGCTTTTGGCGGGATAGTGAGGGGCTTATCGCGCTCCTAGCTCAAAATCGCTACCTACAATATCTAAACGTCTACGAAGCCCGGACCCTCGGGGTAGAGGGCACTCTGTCGTGGAACTCTCCGGGAGAGTGGCTGAGCTTGGGGGCCACGATGACGTACGCTGACGTTCGAAATCAGTCCACCGATGGCGTTTTTGAGGCTTTTAGTGGGGACCGGGTACCTCAGCGGCCGTATCTAACTGGGAGCTGGGATGCTCATGTTCGTATCAAAGGTCTGCCCGATGGGGATGATGTGCTGGAGCCGTTTTATACCGGGCGCTACGTGCATGAATTTTTTCGCGGCTGGGAAAGTATCGGGGACCCGGAGTTTAAGGATACCGTGGATAGTCAGCTGGTTCACAACCTAGGGCTATCCTATACGCTGGTGACCGATATCGGCCGGACCACTGGGACCTTCGAGATGTCCAATATTACTGATGAGAAGGTCTTTGATTTCTTCGGGGTACAACGGCCGGGCCGCGCCCTCTTCTTTAAGCTTGTAGCGGAGATATAGGACTTTTCTAGACGATTGAGCTGCTCTGCCGACGGTTTAAAAGCTAAAACTTAGAGGATCGGGTCCCAAACGATGGCTGTTATTGAGGCTGTTGAGCAGCTCCATATCTTCCAC
This sequence comes from Myxococcales bacterium, assembly GCA_019634385.1. GTDB lineage: Bacteria > Myxococcota > Kuafuiibacteriia > Kuafuiibacteriales > Kuafuiibacteriaceae > JAHQVK01. Next base: position 3,149 of record JAHQVK010000044.1, read on the forward strand.
GGCGAGCTCAAAATCGAAGATGGCAGCATTTTCAGCGATTCTTTCTGGTCGGGAAGACTTGGGTATGGTGATAACGGCGTGCTGCAAGTCCCAGCGAAGCGCTATCTGCGCGGGTGTCCTTTGGTATTTCTTGGCAAGGGCTACAATTTGGGGCTCTACTGCCACCTGTCCTTGCATCAAAGGGCTCCACGCCTCCATTCTAATGTCTCGGCTATGGCAAAACGCGAGCAACTCTGGCTGTAGAAGGCGTGGATGAAACTCCACTTGGTTGACGGCCGGGGTGATGTCACTTTGCGGTAGGAGCTTTTCAAGGTGGGGCTGTAGGAAGTTGCTCACGCCGATCGCTTTGGAGCGACCGCTTTGATATATTTTTTCCATATCCCGCCAAGTGTCCACGTAGCAGTCGGCAACTGGCCAATGCACAAGATATAGGTCAACGTACTCTACTTCGAGGCGTTCAAGGCTTTCCTCGAACGCGTCGAGGGTGCGTTTTGAACGCTGATCATCATTCCAAACTTTGGTGGTAAGGAAGATGTCTTCGCGAGGAATACCACTTTTTCGAATGGCTCGGCCTACGCTTCGCTCATTGCCGTAGATCGATGCCGTATCGATGCTGCGGTACCCGGTCTCCAATGCGTGGATAACGGCTCTTTCCGTCTGGGGTCCCTCTTCTATTTGGTACACCCCAAAACCCAGCCACGGCATATTCGTGCCATTATTTAACGTGGTACAGTCTCTAATGTTTTTGCTCACCAATCTTACTCCACGGGTCAATCTTGGGTGTTCAACGAAAGCCCCGTACTAGCGAGGGAGCCTACGCTAACTTCTATAGGCAGCCAACTACCTTCGCATTGGTCTGAGGGCGTGTCTTTCCGCTCCGGCCCGCGTTCAGCCTTGTATCCATCGAATGGGCGGGTTCGGTGGCTTCGCCCCCCTTTCGGAACCCCCACACCCTTGGACTACGGAGTCTTCTCCGCAGCCGGAGGGTAAAGATTGGCTACGCCCTAGCTACCTCGTCTAAACGCCATCGGTACCACAAAAGGCTTTTGAGTCATTCACCTCGGTGTTGAAGCATGAAGCCAATAGCCACCGGTTTGTACTTCGGACGAACCGATCTGACCTCCTACGGCAGAAATCACTGGGTTCAACCCAAGTACTTTCTGCTGTAGCCTGGTTGCGTCTGGCTACAGAAGTTTATGAAGTATCGATCAAGTGTTAACCTTATGTTCCTCACGCTGATGGCATGTGCCTTACCGCCGTCCTCAGTACGGACCTCCAATCCTACGCCGGCCCAGTCCAAGCCCACGCTAGAGGCGGGGAAAGGCTGGGATCAAGTAGACAAGATTTTGTCACGGATCCAGGCCCCGAGTTTTCCTCCTCGCGACTGTGTGATCACCGATTATGGTGCGGTAGCTGGTGGAGAAGAGGATGCCACAACCCCTATCCGCAAAGCGATCCAGGCTTGTAGCGAACTAGGTGGCGGACGGGTTGTTATCCCTCCCGGTGTATTTCTTACCGGGGCCATTCATCTCAAGAGTTACATTAACCTGCATGTTTCCGAAGGAGCTACGCTCCGATTTAGCCCGGATCCTGCGGCGTACCTCCCGGTTGTACGCACTCGTTGGGAGGGGATTGAGTGCATGAACTACTCACCCCTTATCTATGCCTTTGAAGTGAAAGATATTGCCGTCACCGGAAAAGGTACCCTGGATGGCAGTGCTACCGAAGAAGGTTGGTGGCACTGGGCTCGGAGAGGCTCGAGTGGGTCGTCATTGTCTTCTCACGATGCCAAGTCTTTGAATGATATGGCGGAGCGTGGGGTGCCGGTTGAAGACCGGGTGTTTGGTGAAGGGCACTACCTGAGACCGAGTTTCATACAGCCTTATCGGAGCCGAAATATTCTCGTGGAGGGAGTCACCATTCTTCGGTCGCCGATGTGGGAAGTTCACCCGGTGCTTTCGAGCAACGTGACTGTCCGAGGCCTGACCATTAGGACGCATGGCCCGAACAACGACGGCTGCAACCCAGATTCATCTCGAGATGTGCTGATCGAGGATTGTCTTTTTGACGTGGGTGATGACTGTATAGCTATCAAGAGTGGTCGCAACGATGATGGTCGCCGGGTTGGCGTACCGGTGGAGAATATCATCATCAGGAACTCGATAATGAAAGACGGCCATGCGGGGGTAGCGATCGGCAGTGAGATATCCGGAGGCGCGCGAAACATCTTCATTGAGGGGGGGCGTATGGATAGCCCAAATCTAGATCGGGCTCTCCGGATCAAGTCGAACGCTCGCCGCGGTGGTTTGATTGAGAATGTTTATATGCGTAACGTAGAGGTGGGTGAGGTTGCAGAGGCGTTGTTGACTATCGACTTGTTGTACGAGGAAGGCCCGCGCGGCAGCAATCCCCCGGTGGTTCGTAATATCAATATAGCGAATGTTATCACCCGGAAGAGTCCACGACTATTCTATATCCAGGGGTTTGAGGCGGCCACGATCGACAACATTAGGGTCTCGGACAGCCAAGTCCTTGGTGTGACGCACACCGACGTAGTGGAGCATGCGGGGCGAATTGAACTTAATAACGTTCGGATAGTTCCCGAAAACGTGCCCCGTAGTAGAAGCTCACGTGTCGGTGTGCAATGAATAACTTTACCAGACTTGGTAAAGCCTAGCAGCCGGTTGATCTAGCCCGGCACGCATCTATCGGCCGGTCTTTCCGTGAAAGGTCCTGACCACGGAAAGTCTCTCCTCGGTCGCGTACCGCGAGGTACGCTCGCCTCGTCGTCAGTGCGTTTCACGAAAAGCCGGCCCCGATAGCTACACACTGGGCTAAATCAACCACGTGGACCTTTGCCCATTTTGTTCGCAGCCATTTTTGGGTCATACTCTTCATTGGAAATATAGACACGATGCCTGCTCGCTTCATTTTTGTTCTCAGTATGCTACATGCAATCGATTTGTCTGAGGCTGTACAATCCATGTTGGGTATCGTCTACGTTCTGGATTCTACGGAGAATGTGCCAAATTTTGTCCGAGGAGCACCCCTTTTGGAGGACGTATTCACCGCAGAGTACGGATGACCTGCAGCCACGCCTTGGGGATGCATTGATCGAGAATTATCAGTGTCAATGCTTGTATTAAGGGAAGTACTAAGTTCATCTATACATCTCAGCCGCGCATGAGAAAAGATATTAGGGGTTAACCTGGATATCCGTGAGGCAGCAGAGACGTATATATCCTTATAAATACGATATTAATGAACGACGGTGAAGATTGTGATGTTTTCGAAAGATAAATTTTTTATATTTTTTGTAGTTTTGGGTGCCAGCCTGTATGCGAGCGAATCGAGAGCCGCAGACTGTAGCGGTGTAAATGAATATCCAGATTGGACGGGTAGAAACTGGGATGGTGGTCCCTATGACCACGCCAAAGCTGGAGACAGCATGGTCTATCAGGGTGTGCTTTACCGGGCAAATTGGTATACAACCACTGTACCTGGCAGTGATCCCTCATGGGCCACCGTGGGGCCATGTTCTGGTGAACCGAACCCTGTGCCAGTGCCCAACCCTATGCCTAACCCAGTGCCCAACCCTATGCCTAACCCATATCCAGGAGAAGCGGGATATTATGTAGACGGTCGCAATTTGTATGATCGCTGCGGTGAACAAGTTGTGTTGCGCGGGGTGAACGAAATGGTTGTTTGGTCCGCCGGTAAAGATGGTTCGCCAGAGTTTGCTGAAATAGCTAAAACCAGAGCGAATTCCGTCCGTATTGTCTGGACCTCTGAAGGTTCGGCTTCCGAATTGGATACCGCAATTCGGAATTCTTTAAACCACCAGATGATTCCCATGATTGAAAACCACGAAGCAACGGGCGAGCTAGGTAGTTTGCCACGCGTTGTTGATTGGTGGGTACGTTCGGACATAGTTAGTGTTATCAAGAAATATCAACAAGATCTATTGGTGAACATAGCCAACGAATCGGGTGATAACAATGTCAACGCACCGATGTTTGCCAGTGCCTATAAGACGGCGATCACTCGGATGCGCAATGCGGGGATAATGACCCCCTTGGTGATCGATGCTCCCACCTGGGGCCAAGATATAGATGTACTGCAGGCCACATTTGCGGAACTCATCCGACATGATCCAGAGTCCAATTTACTGTTTAGTGTACATACGTGGTGGAACGATCCCAGTGGTGATCGTGTGCGACGTGAGTTACAAGAATCGGTGAACCTAGGTGTGCCTTTGATAGTGGGCGAGTTTGCCCAACACGCAGTCTATCTATGTGATCAGTCTCCGTTTGATTTTCGAACCCTGTTAACCGAGGCTCAGCGGCACTCCATCGGTTGGTACGCTTGGTCATGGGGAGGTGTTGACAACGCTGACTGCGCCAACCAAGGATCCTTCGATATGACCACCGGTGGTATTTTTGGTAACTGGGAGGAGACATGGGGCCAAGCGGTTGCTGTCACTCATCCGGCAAGTATTACTGCGACCTCTATCCGTCCATATTCCATTGTTAACGGTCGCTGCCGCTAAGATTTCACCTCCGTTTTCCTTGGCAGCCGGTTGATATGGCTCAGTGGGCATAGTTCGAGGTAGACTTTTTGCGGCCCTTTTCGACGAAGACGGTGCATACCGGCAGTGTGCAACCAACAAAAGGCAAAGCCGGTCGAAAAGTTCTGTGATAAAGACCACCGAAGGATGCTTAC
>JAHQVK010000045.1 GCA_019634385.1 Myxococcales bacterium
CCGCCTTGAGGTTCCCAGCGGTTTTCGTGGCCTCAGCATATTCGTTGCCGGTTGGTTGGCTATGGTCTTCGGCCAGCTCACCGGGCTGCTATGAGTTCACTTTGAGGGGTTTTAGTTGGGCCACGATAGGAAGGTGGTCGGAGAGGTCCAAAGCGGTGGCTCGAGGTACGTACATCTGTTCGGTAGTGAGTCCCGTGGTATGAAACAGGTAGTCTAGTTTACGATTGGGCGCATGTGAGGGAAAAGTCATCCATGCTTGCTCATTGTGAATATACTTTTCGCCGGAGATGGGGTCGAGCAGTCCGGGGATACTTCGGATAATTTCCAGCGTTGGGTCAGACTGGTGGTCTGTTTCCGGTTCGTCGGGATAGTTGCTACGCATAGATGCTTCGGGAAGCACCGTGTTCAGATCTCCGCCAACAATAGATAAGGGGAGCAGTTCGAAAATGAGTCGATTGGCCAGCTGCTTTGCGTGGAGAATACGATTTTCCTGGTGAAAAGCTTCGGTGTGAACATTATATACAAGGATCGGACCCATTGGGGTCTTGAGAATGGCCTTTTGATGGTAGCGAAATGGGTAAAACCACCGATACAACCAAGGGTGATCGGTCGGTTTGTCTACGGTCTCGATGGTATGTTCCGTGATTGGGTAGCGGCTAAGAATCGCACCTCCTGACAACATTTCGCCGAAGTGATTTGCGGGCGGCCAGTAGGGGAAAGGCACCCAATTTGCTCGCCACGAAGTGCCCTTGGCAATAAATGGGAGTCGAGTTGACCTTGCCAAAAACTCGGCCTGGTCGATGTAGTGGCTACGGGTACAATGAAAATCTACTTCTTGTAGGAGAATAATATCTGGGTTCCAGGCCTGAAGAGCACGACCCATCTCCGCGAGGGTTTGCCGAAAGTGTGATTCAGGGCGTGCGTTCCCAGTGCCTGATGAACCCCATCCATAAGCCCAGGCTATATTCCAGGTAACTACTGTGATCTGGTGCTCGCGAGCAACTTTTGAGTTGGGTACAAACCCTGGCAGGCACGTCACTTTTACATGTCGAATTCCGGGGGCTTGGTGTCCGCCCGCCATCCACACTATCAATACCAACAGAGAAGCGACGATGAGCAGGTATGCGAGCAAAATGGTTTGCACTGAGCTCTTGGTACCATGAGTTTGACCGTAGGAGATAAGGGTATGGAGCGGGATGTGATGGTTGAGAGCGTTTTTGGTGCCAACTCCACGTGGGATATGGTGATCGTTGGTGGGGGAGCAACCGGCATCGGGATGGTTCTGGATGCGGCCAGTCGAGGGTATCGAGTATGTTTGGTTGAACAGGCCGATTTTGGGAAAGGAACCAGTAGCCGCTCTACAAAATTGATACACGGAGGGGTGCGCTACCTTCAGCAGGGTAACCTATCGTTGGTGCGCGAAGCCCTGCGAGAACGAGGACGACTTCGTCAGAATGCCCCCCATTTGGTCACCGATCGGGAGTTTATTGTTCCGACCTATAGCTGGTGGGAATCACCTTATTATGGGTTGGGACTTCGTCTATATGACTATTTGTCGGGGATTTACGGGTTTGGCGCCAGTCGATGGCTGTCCGCGGGAGAGGTGCTGCGTCGTATCCCAGGATTGGAAACGTCTGGTCTCCGAGGGGGCATTTCGTATTTTGATGGGCAGTTTGATGATGCCCGGCTGATCATAAATATGGTGCAGACCGCTGTTGAACAGGGGGCGGTCCTCGTGAACTACTGTTCCTGCGTAGGCTTACTGAAGAACCAGAAAGGACAACTTCGAGGTATTGCAGTTAAAGACGGTGAGACTGGCCGGGAGGGGGAAATACTAGCGCGGGTGGTGGTGAATGCAACCGGTTGTTTTGTAGATAGCATTCGGCAATTGGATGATGCTGAGCAGGCTCCGCTAATTGCTCCGAGCCAAGGGATTCATTTGGTTTTGGATGGGGGGTTCCTCGCCGGTAATACCGCGATGATGGTCCCGCGAACCTCTGATGGCCGGGTCTTGTTTGCTATTCCATGGCATGGGCGAACGGTAGTGGGGACCACGGATACGCCTATTTCTTCGGTGGAGTTGGAGCCGAGTCCCCAAGAGGCCGAAGTTGCGTTTGTCCTAGACACCGCGAAAAACTACCTTTCAAGCGCCCCTCAACGAGAAGACGTGTTGTCCGTATTCACTGGAATACGTCCCTTGGTGCGTAAAGGAGCTGATGTACGCACGTCGGTGCTTAGTCGGGACCACACCCTTATGACAGACCCGTCAGGTTTGGTGACGATGACGGGCGGAAAGTGGACAACTTACCGACATATGGCCGAGGTTGGTGTTGATCACGCCATTCGGATTGGTCAACTAGAGGCTCGGCCCTGCTTAACCCAGTGGTTGAATATTCGGGGCCATCATAGTCACTCGGAGCGTTTCGGGAGATGGTGGTTCTACGGTTCGGATGCGGTGGCCATTGAGGCTCTCTGTCGAGCCTCGCCATTGTTAGCTGAACCGGTCCACCCCCTGCTGCCAGTGATTGGGGCGCAGGTAAAATGGGCGGTGACGCAAGAAATGGCTCGAACTGTGGAGGACGTGTTGGCCCGTCGAACTAGGGCTCTTCTACTTAATGCTCAAGCAGCGGTGGAAGCAGCACCAACGGTCGCACAGTTGATGGCCGGTATACTGGGACACGAACCTTCTTGGGTAAACCGCCAGGTCAATGACTTTGTCGCGGTGGCTCGTGGATATCAACTGACGGAGGTACGCGAGATGAGCGCCACCGCGTAGGGGGGGATAGCGTTTGGTTTGGGTCAGCGGTGGGGTTTCAGCCGGGGGGCCAGGCCATCTGCCGACCACCGAGTAGGTGAAGATGAATGTGGTAAACGCTTTGTCCACCTTCGTTTCCGTTGTTCATGACCAAGCGATAGCCGTTGTTCAACGACTCCTTCTCCGCAACTTGTGTCGCGACCCACACCATATGGCCTAGCAATGGGGCGTTTTCAGCTTTCATATGGGAAATCTGGTCAATGGGCTCTTTGGGGATGATCAGGATATGGACCGGTGCGGCAGGATGAATATCGCGGAAGGCGAGTACCTTGTCGTCTTCGAACACAATGTCTGCCGGGATTTCGCGGTTGATGATGCGGGAGAATATGGTTGGTTCGCTGTTCACCGGGGGAGTCTACTCCCATAGTGCAACAGACAGAAAAGCTAAACTATTCTACCTAAAAGCGGCAGGGCGTGAGGATTCGTATGCCCCGCTGCGCGACCTCTTGTTGATTCGAACAGAATCGATTCAAGTGATCTTTGCTGTAGGTCTACCAACTTGCGCTTTGTACGATTGATATGGCGCGCGGCATATTCTTTTGGAGATCGCGACCGAGCCTAAGTTGAGCTGCAGCTCGTACCCGGTTGTGCACCATGCGACTAGGAAAACGTTTGGGGTCCCATCCGAAGTATCGATCTTCGATTGCATCCCGGCAAAATCGAGCGGCAAGTTCTATCGTAATTTGATATATGGCGGGAACGAGGGCTTCTTTTTCTTCCATAGTCATGGAACCGCCAACACCTTTTGCGTAGCCATCAACACCAGCACTAAACAAGTCGAAGTCAAACGAGACCTCGTCTGTGTCTTCTCCACTAGCGTTGCACCAGGAACGAAAGGCGTCGCCGAGCTCAAGAGGGATATGCATTCGTGAAACGGTGTCGAGGTCGATCCACGCTCGCCACTTGCCGCTCTTACTATCGAAAATGAGATTGGAAATCTTAGGATCCCCGTGGACAATTCGCTCAAGACCTCGGTCCCAGACGGGGATAGATTCCGTGGCGGATAAGATAGTTTCGCCCAGACTTTGAATGATGCTGTACTCAGGATGATCGATAGGTGTTTGCTGAAGTGAGCTGCGGAGGTTGTCCACATGCTTGTCGGTGTCGTGCACGCCGATGCGTTGGTGCGCAAAAGGTTTGCTATAATCAGCGAGGGCAGCGTGAAAATGGCCAAGGGCTAGCCCTGCCTCATGAGCCGTAAATGTATCGGTGACTCGACTGATACACTCGCCGCTGACCCAACTCATGAGTCTCCAAATGCCCTGGTCATTTGAGCCGAGGTTGAGATCCCATTCCCCTTGTTGAGTAGGTATTAGGCGGGGGGTGTGAAGCTTCTTCTTGGATAGATGCTCAGTGACAGCCGCAATGTCCTCGTGAACTTCTCGGCCAAAAATCGGCGCCAGGCGCTGAAGTGCATATTGGGCGCCAGCGGAGGTCTTGATGTGATACGTGAGGTTAATGAGACCGGTTGTGATAGGGATGATCTCAAGGGTATCAGACGAGAGTCCCCAAGCACTTAGCAGCTGATGCACCGGGGGATGGATGGAAGTACTAGAGGTCATGGTTCTCCCTTGGTAGAATCCCAGAGTTCTTGACCTAGAAATTGAACAATTTGTCCGTAGAGAGCCTCACGAAGTTCGGCCCCTACCACCTGATGAGTGGCACCAGCTAGGGGGATGAACCGGAAATTCTTACCGGCTCGAAACAGGGCATCCGCCAGCTGAAGACTGTGTGCGAAGTATACGTTGTCGTCTGCAACCCCGTGGATCAGCATGAGCGGTTGCTTAAGCTGTGGGGTGTACGTGAGTAAGTTACCCTCATCATAAGCCTGATGATCATCGTCCGTGGGTACGCCGAGGTATCGCTCGGTATAGTGGGTATCGTAATACATCCAGTCTACCACCGGAGCACCGGCGACGCCAACGGCGAAGACATCCGGCCTCCGCAGGACTGCGAGGGCAGACATATAACCTCCAAATGACCAGCCGTATACGCCTACTCGCTGTAGGTCTAGGAAAGGCATATGATTGGCGAGCGCTTTCAGACCGACTACTTGGTCATGGAGAGGAACTTCATGGAACTTTTTGTAGATCGCTCGCTCGAATTCGCGTCCTCTATGTGGTGTGCCTCGACCGTCAATACTTATGACCACAAACCCGTGATCAGCGATCCACTGCTGCATGAACCAGTATGCCATATTGGCTCGGACAACATGGGTGCCGGGTCCGCCATAGACATACATGACCACCGGATACTTCTTCTTGGGGTTAAAGCTCTTGGGGCGAACAACGGCAGCACGGAAGCCGCCCGCATGCTCGGGTTCGATTAGTTCCACCTCAGGGATGCGGGTCGGGGACTCGGCTTCGTTGCTTATAACTGGGCCAGAGCTGAGCTTGGTTTCGTTGAGCGTAAAGACGCGGGTTTCCGGGAGGCTGCTAAGGGTGGCTTGGGTAATGGCTAACACCGGTCGGTTTCGGGCCACTTGGGCATCATACCATCCGGGAGTATCGGTGAGGGCGACCGGTGCCTGGTCACCGTTTAGCCGCGTTCGGTAGATATGTTGCTGGGCTGGATCTTGGCCCCCGCTAAAGTATACCCATCCCTCATCCTCATGGACACTAAGGAGATCTCTAAAGCCGGCACTCTCGGGGATGATCACCTTGCGGTTTACAACCGACAAGCCATTGTCAGCGAGCGTCTTGAGTTCAACTCGCCAATGACCACTTTCTTCCGAGGCCCACAAGAATTCGGTTCCACTCTTTAGGAAGTGTGGAGTGCTGTGATGGATGTTGAGCCAGGTCGGATCATGTTCTTCAAACAATGGTCGGGCTTCATGTTTAGTGAGATCTACCCGCATGTAGGCCTGTTTTTGCTGGTTTCGACTCTGGAAGAGGAGGGTGAGTGGCCCATTTTCTTCCCAGGTGACGCTTGCTAAATACGGGTAGAGATCTTTAGGCCACGTGATCTGCTGGTGTTCGCCCGAGTCTAGCTCCACCCGGAACAGACTAAGGTCTACATTGTCCCGACCGGGTCGGGGATAGGCAAACTGATGGGGGGCTTTCTCGGGCCGAGCAGCGTCAGCGATCGAGAGGTGCTCAACCCCTCGCTCGTCGCTTTGTTGAAAGACAATGGACCTACCATCAGGTGCCCACCAAAACCCCACATAGCGACTCATTTCCTCCTGTGCGACGAATTCTGCGGTGCCGTAGGGCTGCTTTGCGGTTCCATCGGTGGTCAGCTTTGCAGGGCTGCGAGGCAGAAGATGGTTTTCGGGGAGTTCATCAGGGAGCTCAACCATCGCGAGATCGTGATTCCAAACGAAAGCGAGCCTAAGGCCGTCGGGGGATAGTTTTGGGGTGAGAAATGTGCCTTTGGGAAGCTCTAGGCGGGCCCATCGGTTGGCCAGGGGATCGTAGAGTAGAATTTCACCACCGAGTTTGAGGACCATCCGGTCGCCACTTTCCGCGAGTTGGAAGCCGGTAAAGCCCGAGGTTTTGATGCGTTTTCGTTCTCTTTCTGCCTTTTCTGCTGCGGATAGCGATTCAGAACGACCGTCGAGTAAGGTTTGTGCAGAGAGTACCCGAGTGACGCGGCCTCCGGGTAGATCCATCGCAAACAAGTCTGCCACCGGCCGAGTGGCCATGGCGCGGAGAAAGAATACCCGGTCGCCTTGTGGGGTGAGGCGGATGTGGAAAGGACGGCCGAGACTGTAGTTTTGGGTTCGCGCCAGCTCTCGGAGTTGACCTGGTTCCGGACGTTGAGGGGGGGGGGTACCATCGGAGGATATCGTCATAGCTGCAAGGAACAATGGCATGCCAGTGTGCACCCTGAAGCGCATAACATGATGTTTCTCGGGTATTCGAGATCACTCTGCGGTGTTCACGCTGTTTCCTTCACGTTATTCCGTTTGATGATGGATAGAGCGGCTTTAGCATCGTGGTTAATCACTCGACTGACGGGGGATCGAGCTCAGGAAGAATGGCGGTTGGTATTTGCGATGGGTGCGCGTTTTCTCCTACGTCAGCCCCTCGCAGAAATTGTGCCCCGCCCAACCTTTGCCCGGGCCTTGGATTCTGTGCTCGATAATGCTGAGGATGCGGCCGGTGCAGCCCCGATTCTTCGACACCTTCTGGCGCCGATAATGGCGGAGCTGGCATCAGATACCGAACCACTCCAACGTTGGTGTCCTGAGGAGGTGCAGATGCATGTAGAGACCATCATCGGGCAGGAGGGTTTCGTAGACGAAACATGGATAGATATCTTAATGACTCAGGAGGCTACGCGAGCACTCTTTGCTGAAGCGCTGGTTCAGGGGCTGGATGAGTTTGCAGAAATGATTCCTCAGATGGTCCAAGGATTGGCTCCATCCGGTCTGGGGCGCCTCGCCGCTCGCCTTCAGGAAGCGGCCGGGGGGGTGAGTGAGCGATTTCGTGATGAAATGCGTCGACGATTGGAACCGGAGGTCCGTCGGTTTGCGGAGCAGGCTTCTCAGCGTTTGATGGAGAGCACGTTTACGACGGTGAAGGCTAAACTCGACGAGCCCAGTTACAAGGAGGTTCGGATAAATCTCTTTCGGCATGCCTTATCTCGAAGCCCTGCCTCCTACGGGATCTTTTTGTCTCCAACCGTTCAGTCCGAGTCGGTGGACGCGGTTGTGGCGTGGGCAGGTGATGAGAACGTTCGAAGGTTGGTGCGGTCGGGGCTCTTGGGGGTCTATGAGCGCATATGTGAAACCCAAGGTGACCAGTCGGTTTCGGCCCTGATGAATCTATCAGAACCAACTCTCCCCATAGATAGCGATGAGTGGGCGGATCGGAGTTGGCCGGTGGTACAAAAACTACTGTTGGCGGACGAGCTTAGACCAGTGTTTGGGCAGTTTGCCGAGGATCTCCTACAATTCATAACAGAAAAGGGGTAAAGGGCGTGCGTTATGTTTCGCTCGGATTGACCTTACTCCGGGTTCGGGTCCTAACATGGGTCAATGACAATAGAGCGGTCGGTGTGTCCCCATGATTGTCCAGGTGCATGTGCCTTGGAAGTGGAGCTAAGCTCTGAGAGGCGTGTGGTGCGCATTCGGGGAGCCAAGGAGATGCCATACACCGACGGGGTGATCTGCGCGAAGGTGGGGCGATATGAAGAGCGTGTCCATCATCCGGAGCGCCTAACGAAGCCGCTGGTACGTACGGGGGTCAAAGGTGAGGGGGGGTTTCGCGAAGCGAGTTGGGATGAAGCGCTGGATCGGATAGTTGTCGCCTTCCAAGCGGCGGTGGCAAAACATGGTCCAGAGACGGTCTGGCCGTACTTCTATGCGGGTACCATGGGACATGTGCAGCGGGATAGTATGCAGGCATTCACCCGCAGCTTGGGCTACTCGGGTCTCGAACAGACCATCTGTTCAAGTATTGGTAAAGCGGGGCTAGAAGCTGGCATTGGGGGGGCCTTTGGCACGGATGCCCGAGAAATGCCTGAGAGTGAACTCATTGTCGTTTGGGGGATGAATCCGGTCTTCACTCAGGTGAACGTGATGTCCTGGATAACCAAAGCACGGGACCGGGGAGCCAAGCTGGTGGTGATTGATCCTCATCGCTCGGCTACCGCGGAAAAGGCTGATATCTATCTCCCGGTACGCCCGGGAACCGATGATGCTTTGGCATGTGCAGTCATGCAGGTGCTGTTGTCGGAAGGGCAGGCAGACCGAGCGTTTTTGCAGGAACGGACCGATTTTTCCCCGGAGCTTGAAGCTCATCTATTAACCCGCACGCCAGAATGGGCTGCGGAGATCACTGGGTTGTCTACAGAAGAGATTCGAAATTTCGCTCGGCTGTATGGTGCAACCCGCAAGAGTTTTATTCGGGTAGGTTACGGATTTACACGTTCTCGTAATGGGGCCTTTCGGTTGCACACGGTGAGCTGTTTACCCTCTATTTCTGGGGCGTGGCGGGAGCGAGGAGGGGGGTTTCTAGCGGCGAGTGGTGGCGTGTTTCACCTCAACAAGACTTTGATATACGGATCCGATATCCCCTATACCGCCCGGAAGCTGGATATGTCTCAGATCGGCCGAGTGCTCACTGGCGATGTGGAGGCACTACGTGAGGGGCCTCCAGTCACGGCTATGATTGTGCAGAGTTCTAATCCGGCGGTAGTGGCACCGGAGCAGAACCGGGTGGTGGCTGGGTTGGCCCGGGATGATCTCTTTTTATGTGTGCATGAGCAGTTCATGACCGATACTGCTCGCTATGCGGATGTGGTTTTGCCAGCCACAACCTTCTTGGAACATCCGGACATCTATACCTCGTATGGTCATACATTTTTGCAGGTTGCGAAACCAGTGATCCCCGTGCACGGGGAAGCAAGAACCAATCATGAAGTCTTGACCGCCCTTGCCACTCGACTTGGTGGGCGGTGTCGTAGCTTTACGATGACCGCGTGGGAAGTGATCGAGGAGACCCTGCGGGCCTCTGGTTATCCGGATGGGGACACGCTCTATGCTATGCGCTGGTATGATGCCCAAGCAGAGCCGGGACAAGTGAACCTCAGGCAATCGTTTCCCTCTGAGGATGGTCGGTTTCACTTTCATCCGGATTGGACCCAAGCGGGCACCATGGTTCAATCCCTGCCTTCTCGCCCCGATCACTGGTCAACCATGGATACCGTCCATCCGTTTCGTCTGGTGCCGGGACCGGCCCGTAACTTTCTGAATTCAACCTTCACCGAAACACCGACCAGTTGTCGTAAGCAGCACCGGCCGACGGCTAAGATCCATCCGGAGGATGCGCAGCGAGTAGGGGTTGAGGAAGGTGACCGGGTGCTGTTGGGTAACGATCAGGGGCAGGTAGGCCTGCATGCAGAGATTACAGAAAATGTCCGTCTGGGGGTGATCGTGGTGGAGAGCGTATGGCCTTCAGCCGCTTTTGTTGAAGGGCATGGTATTAATGTACTCACGAGCGCGGACCCGGTGGCCCCCGCCGGTGGGGCACCATTTCATGATACATCGGTGTGGTTGAAGCGCGGCTAGCTTCGTGTGATTGAGCGACGGTTACAGCACCGGGGCATAGCCCGGCGTAGAAACAGGAACTTGGGTTCAACCCAAGTGATTTCTGCTGTATGCGGACCTCGACAATATCCAGCCGAATTATGCCTCCCACGAAGGAGAACCGGTGAGGAGTATGCTCACCTCCCACAGTCGTTCAGCATGCTCGTTGTTGAGAGCCATGGCTGATGGCGTGCGCGGCTGAGCATCAATGAAATATTCACCGCTAAGCTTCGCTCCGGTTGGGTTGGTGCACAGGTAAATCGGTGTTTGTGCACCTTGGGTTGGGGTGCGAAAAAAGGGAGCTAACCATCGTAAGCAGGTGCCGAGGAAGCTCGGCTCGTCTTGGGCAAAGCCGCTGGCGACCATGCCCGGATGCACCGCGTTGACGGTTATAACCGAGGATTGCAGGCGCTGAGCGAGGGACCTGGTGTGAAGGATGTTCATTAATTTGCTGGTCCCATAGACCTCAAAGCCTCGGTACTCATCTTTGGATTGGAGATCTTCCCAGCGAAGCTGCCCGGCACGATGAGCTTCAGAGCTGATGGTGACAATCCGGGCGGGAGCGTTCTGTATCAATCGGGGAATGAGTAGATTAGTGAGAAGGAAGGGGCCTAGGTGATTGGTTTGGATGGTGGCTTCCATATGATCTTCGGTGGTTCGTCGCCGTGGGAGGTAGATGCCAGCATTGTTGATCAACATGGTGAGTCGTGGGTGTTGATCAAGGACCTGTTCGGCCGCGCTTCGGACGGAGGCGAGATACTGGAAGTCACATAGGTATACAGAGATACGTGCTTCAGAATGAGAACCACGAATATGATCCGCTACTCGGTGGGCTGCGAATAAATTGCGGCATAACATTATAATTTCGGCACCGCTAGCAGCCAAGGCCATTGCAGTAGCGGCGCCGATGCCACTATTGGCCCCCGTAATTAGGACCGTCTGGTCTCTCATGGTCGTCAGCTAAGCAAAAATTTAAGCGCTTGGCGAGACACGGCTAGGTTATGGGCACGGACTCAACTCCGTGTTAATAAGAAGGCTTCATGAAGCTTGCGACGTTGGCGGACGGTACCCGCGATGGACATCTGGTGTTAGTTAATCGCGAGGGATCCCATTGGGCCCTCGCCGCAGATATCGCGGTAACTATGCAGAAAGCCCTCGATGATTGGACAGAGGTTGAGCCTCGGTTACGAGCGCGTGCCAATCAGATGGCCTCGGGCATAGTTCCACTGCATCCGTTACGTACGGAGCGGTTGATGGCTCCTCTGCCTCGTGCCTACGAGTGGATCGATAGCTCCTCCTTCTTGAATCATGTTCGATTGGTGCGGAAAGCTCGTGGGATGGAACTGCCACAAGCCTTAGAGTCAGAGCCATTGGTTTATCAGGGTGGTTCCGGTAGTTTTCTGGGCCCTCGCCAAGGAATTCCGCTGTCTGACGAATCTTGGGGTCTTGATTTTGAAGCCGAGGTGTGTGTGGTGTTGGGGGATACGCCTCAGGGGATACAAAGCAAATATGCTGAGGAGCGTATTCGCCTGGTCACCTTATGTAACGATGTGTCTTTACGCGGAGTGTTATCTTCGGAATTAGGGAAAGGCTTTGGTTATTTTCAAGGTAAACCGGCGACGGCTTTTGCACCGTTTCTAGTGACGTGTGATGAAGTGCAGCCATATTGGAAAAACGGACGTTTGGATCGAGATATATTGTGTACCTACAATGGTGAGCTGATAAGTCAGGCCAATGCGGGTGAGGAAATGCATTTTTCTTTTCCGGACCTTGTACAATATATAGCGAAGACTCGTAAGTTTTGCGCGGGTACCATCTTGGGTAGTGGGACCGTATCTAACACAGATGGAAGTAGAGGGACCTCATGCCTAGCGGAACGCAGAATGAGAGAAACGATTGAGTATGGTGAACCAAAGACGCCATTCATGAAAGTTGGTGATACCATTCGGATCGAGATGCTGGACGACAACGGTGTATCTCTCTTTGGAGCTATTGATCAGGAGGTTGTGGCAGTATGAAGACAGGCCCCAAACAACAAACTTTTGCTATCCGCAAAAACAGGTGTGAATAAGTTCTCGGAAACTATATGAGGTAATGGGCTTTTTTATGCATGCTCTCACGTAAGGCCACATTGCTTCATTCTCGAAATAGGTCGGAGGAGGCAAAAAAGCGACCATCAGTACAACTGCAGGGAGTGTGGTTGGCCTTAGCCTTTGTAGTTGATTCAAAAATGCCCAACCATCCATCTCTGGCATTCGGATATCAAGCAATATGAGGTCGGGGAGAGTGGGGGATGATCGTATTCGGGTGAGTGCTTGGTGAGCGGTGGTTGCTACGTCCACCGTGTCTACAAGTTCGGAGGCCTCGATCGCCTGTTTATGGAAGAAGTTGTCCGACTCGTTGTCGTCGACCAGCAGAACATTGGCTAGTCGAGGAGGTGGGGATGGCGATTGCGGATGACTCATCTAGCTATGCCTTATTCGTGGTCATGGGGAAGTTCGGTGGAGACCAAATTACAGCAGAAATCACTTGGGTTGAGCCCAAGTTCCTCAGTTCGGAACGTCCGATGCCAGTGTTTATGTACTCATTGTCAACAATCGGCCTCAAACGTCGATGTTGAGAGCGGTGAATTGGTCTATAGGCCCCGAGGCGCATGATCTTCAGCTTGTACCGGAGCTGGGGTCAGCCACGTCCCGGAAGATCCTGCTCCTGATGCAGGAGAAGGCAGATGAGGAGCTCATTGGGGGAATGGTTGACCAGTTCGATGAGCAAGGCTGGACGAGCGTATGCGCAAAAACAATGGATGAGGCGATGAACTTGCTCCACGGCGGTGGGGTGAGTGCGTGGATCGTTGACAGTAGGGTAGTCTCCCACGCTGGTATCAATATTAGGCACTTGGTGCAATCCCAAGAGATTGATACTGCCCTCCTGCTCCTAGTTGCTGGTGACAATCCATTTGCGGCGGCTTCGATGGTGATCGATTGGGCGGAAGTACTCGTCCGCGAAGAGATGAATTCGGTCGAGTTGTTGGGGACCATCCAACGGGTGGTTGCAGCGCGTGAGGAACAGATTGAATGGGAACGTAGAGTTCGGCAAGACCGCCTGACTGGTCTGCTCAATCGGGTGGGAATCAGTGAAACTATTAGTAGGATGAAGTTGCAGGCTGACCAAGAGCGGCAGCGATTTGGGGTTTGGGTGGTGAGAGTGGATAGTTATGTATCCTTGACTCACCGTTATGGAAAGTTGGCTGGGGCTAATCTCCTGCAGGCGGTAGGACGAAGGTTGCTATCCGTGGTCGGTCGCGAAGATGCGGTTGGGCGCTTAGATCCCTACGCTTTTGTTGTCATCCTGGGGCGCATAGTCACCGTTCAGGATGGTGAAGAGGCGAGCGCCCGCCTGATGGAGATGGTGCGCGCGCCGTATGATTTGCAGATCCCGGTGACCTCGGTAGATGCTGACTGTGGGTTGTCGGTGTATCCGGACTCCTTGTGCGCCCCGGAAGCGATGCTGGCCTCCGCTAAGTGGGTGTTGGGTTTCACCAACGAGCGAACCGGGCCGGAGGTGGTCGGCCCACCTTGGAGTGATAAGCCTAAGAAGATGGGAGATCTATCACTGGTCACTAGCGATATATATAGGGAGATTGATTGGGGTGGGCTAGAGATTGTTGTGCAGCCCCAAGTAGATCTTGGATCCGGTCAGCCATTTTGTTTAGAGGCCCTCGCCCGGTGGGCATCGGATGTGCCTGGGTCATCCGATGTTACTAAAGCGATACATGCGCTTGAGTGTAGCGGACGTATCTTTGAGCTTGATCTATGGATGCTGGAGCATGCTGTAAAGCTGGCCGAGCCCTACTGGGGTCGTATTGAGCGGATAGCGGTCAATATATCACCGGTGACGTTGATGACCCCTGGGTTTCTCGATCGTTTGGGAGCGATCCTCCCGGAAAATACTGGGTGTTTAGAGCTGGAGCTTACGGAAACCGCGCTTCTTTCCAACATAGATCAAGCAGCCAAAATGCTCCATGTGCTTCGGGCCATGGGAGTGCGGGTGGCGCTGGATGATTTTGGCCGAGGGTATTCTTCTTTGTTGCGGTTACAAGAGCTTCCGCTGGATACTCTCAAACTAGACCGAGATTTTGTGCAGCGACTGGATTCGGATGCCCGAGCGAGAGCCATTGTGGATTCGCTACTAGCTCTTGCCGCTCGTTTGGAGCTTGAAGTGGTGGTTGAAGGGGTGGAGACAGAGGCTCAAGCCCGTCAACTGGCGTCCTTGGGTGTCCGAAAAGGACAAGGGTTTTGGTACGCAAAGCCGATGTCTGACGATGAACTTAGCGGTTGGATACGACATCCGGAGGCAATGCGGAACCTTTCGGAAAAGAGCACACAAGCATATCTACCAGTCATATGAAAAAAGCTAAATGGGGTGGTGATGAGGCCCCATGATAGCTGATTATATGCAATAGAATCAAGCAGGGCTTGAAAGTTACTTTCGACCATATTTGATTGGTTAGGGCGTGTCTTTACCCTCCGGCTACGGAGATGACGCCGCATCCCGCGTGTCTGAGGGGCGAGCCCCGTAGCAGCCTGTTGATTTGGCCATGTGTGTAGCTATCGAGCCAGGCTTTTTGTGAAACGCTCTGACGACGAGGCGAGCGTACCTGGCGGTACGTGACCGAGGAGAGATTTCTAGCAGGCCATCGGAAAAGTGGGCTGGGTGATCCGCGAAGGTTCTTTTCCGTGGAACGCTCCGGATGAAGAGGGCGCATACAACCGATGAAAAGCGAAGCCGGTCCGGACGTTCCACGGAAAAAGGACCCGCGAAGCGCCTAACTCACTTTTCCGATGGCCTGCTAGCAGCCTGTTGATTTAGCCCAGTGTGTAGCTATCGAGCCAGGCTTTTCGTGAAACGTTCTGACGACGAG
>JAHQVK010000046.1 GCA_019634385.1 Myxococcales bacterium
AGCGCCTTTACCACTCGGCAAAGGCGCTATAAGTGACCCTAAAACAGGAGCGCTTAAAGCTAAGTGTAAGTTAACAATCTATAAATTTGATGTGTTATGCTGCTTAGCAGCCTGTTGATCTAGCCCTGCAGGCATCTATCGGCCGGTCTTTCCGTGAAACATCCTGACCACAAGAAGGCTCTCCTCGGTCGCGTACCGCCAGGCACGCTCGCCTCGTCGTCAGAACGTTTCACGAAAAGCCGGGCTCGATAGCTACACACTGGGCTAAATCAACAGGCTGCTAACGGGATGACCTATCGTTAACCCACGGGATCCTCGAATAGAAACCTCAATCCGTTTAGAGGTTGACCTTCGATTGCCTACTGCAAGAAAGTCCCACATTACAGCAAAGACCCCGTGAATTGATTCTGTTAGAATCAACAAGCGGTCGCCCATCAGGGGCACCGCCACGCGGAAAAGCTGGAACTTGGGCTCAACCAAAGGGATTTCTGCTGTAACGGGATGACTTATCATGAACCGATGCTGGTACCTCGAATAGAAACCTCAACCCGTTTAGAGGTTGGCGTTCGACTACCTACTGCAAAAGAATCCCAAGGTATTAACGGGTTCGCCTCCGGAAAATAGCAAGCAACATTGCCTCTAGGAATACCGTAGGGCACCGCTGAGAATCCGGATAATCGCCGTTGGACCCCATGGTAATGACTGACAATTTCAACCTTAGCCAAGGGCTCCAAATCTAGAGACACCATATCTTCTTCCGACATTAGCACAACCCATCTATGACCATAAACTCCCCGGTATCGATCATTGGCAGTATATATAGTGGTATTAAATTGATCGTGACTTCGTAGAGTTGTTAGCCAAAAGCGACCTCGCGCCAGCTGTAGATCTGGCAGCTCATGAACATGAAAACGCGCCCTGCCTCCCGGAAGGGGAAACTGTCCGGCATGCACCGGATTGGGGAGCGAAAAACCATGGGAGCCTCGAACCTGTTGGTTATAATCTTCGAAACCAGGTACCACCGATGAGATCAGATCTCGTATCCGATCATAGTCATCAGCAAGATCGGTCCAATCCACAGTTGAGTCTTTTAATGTTGCTTCGGCCATTCGGGCCACTATACGCGGCTCTGACAACAGTTGATCTGACGGCGGTGGAAGGCTCCCCTGAGATCGTGAGACTATTCCCATAGAGTTCTCTACCGTGACAAATTGTTTGCCACCGGGTTGTACATCTTGGTCTGACCGTCCCAAACAGGGTAAGATCAATCCCGCCGCTCCGGGAACCAAATGGGATCGATTTAATTTTGTAGATACATACACGGTGAGTCTTTGCTGACGAAGTCCTGCGGCCACCCGCTCTGTATCCGGACTCGCACTCAGAAAATTGCCACCCATGGCCACCAACACCCCGGTTCGGCCGGCCTGCATCGCCTCTATCGCCCCCACCACATCGAACCCTGTCTCTTGCGGCGGTGAAAATTGAAGTTTTCGCCCTAACACATCCCCCCAAGGCGGTAGTTTTTCCCAAATACCGACCGTTCGATCTCCTTGGACATTGCTGTGACCCCGAACCGGACATGCCCCCGCCCCGGGGCGTCCAAAATGGCCACCCATTAGAAGTAGATTCACAATCGCCTGGACATTTGCCACCCCGTTGTGGTGCTGGGTAATACCCATTGCCCAACACACAATAGTCCCTGAAGACCGGGCAAGAAGCTCCGAAGCCATTTCTATATCGCTGGCAGACACCCCCGCATCCGCCAACAGGCGATCCATATCTAAGGTAGCTAGGAAGGCCTTAAATTCCTCAAACCCCTGCGTGCGATGCTCAATAAAGTCTTCACTCAGTACCGTTGCTGGAGCTTTGGCTTCCCGCTCCAGCAGACTTTTTTGTATGGCACACAAAAGCGCGTAATCCCCCCCGACCCGGACGGGAAGATGAAGGTCAGCCAACGCAGTACCCCGCCCAACCATATCTATCAGCCGTTGGGGGTGCTTAAATCGCGTGAGTCCCACCTCTTCTAAGGGATTTATCGAAATAATCTTTGCTCCTCCAAGTTTAGCCTCTTGGAGGGCGGACAGCATCCGCGGATGATTGGTTCCTGGGTTTTGACCGATCACCACAATCACCGAAGCTTTTGAGAAATCTTCGAGACTGACCGTGCCTTTACCAATACCTATAGACTCACTTAACCCATACCCGCTCGATTCGTGACATAGGTTGGAGCAATCAGGAAGATTGTTAGTCCCAAACATACGCACAAATGCCTGATACAAAAATGCCGCTTCGTTACTGGTTCGACCCGATGTATAAAACACCGCTTGATGCGGGGATTCTAGGCCGTTTAGGGTTGTAGCAATGGTTTCGAATGCTTTGTCCCAAGAAATAGGTTGATAGTGGTTCGTACCCGGAGCCCTATACATGGGGTGAGTCAACCGCCCCTGAGCGTTCAACCATTGATCCGACCGCTGAAGCAGCTCGTCCAATGAGTAGGTAGCAAAAAACGAAGGCCCGACCCTACGCTGAGTCGCTTCATCCGCCATTGCTCGGGCACCATTTTCGCAAAATTCCGTAACCGCGCGGCGCTGCGGGTCCGGCCAAGCACAACCTGGGCAATCAAAACCATCCGTTTGGTTGAGCCGTAGTAATGCGCGGCCTCGCCCTACCCCCGCCTGCGACCAGGTATAAGATAAAGAAGACCGCACCGCCGACCATCCCGCCGCCGCCGCCGGCTGAGGTCGGATGATTGGTTCGCCATCTTGAGCTGGATTCACTGGAGGAAAATCCTCGGCATCACTCACGCAAAGACTCCATCAGCCCATTGTAACCACTATAGACCACCATGCGAAAGCCTCGGGCGAAACCCACCAATCCCATGCCACATTCTTGTGCCATAGAGACCGCCAAAGCCGATGGTGCAGAAACCCCTACTACCCAGGGGATTCGGGCGGCTAAGGCCTTCTGAACGATTTCAAACGAGACCCGACCAGATACCACCAACACATCCACGGAGCAGTCCCGCGTAGCTTGATGTCCAATCACCTTGTCCACCGCGTTGTGTCGACCGATATCTTCCCGAACCACCAGGCAAGCTCCGCTGTGATCAAACGCGGCCGCAGCGTGTACCGCTCCCGATAGATCAAACACCGGCTGAGCTACCCGCATGGTGTCCACCAACGCCGGAATGAGGCGGGGCTCGATACGGACCGCAGAACGCAGTGGAGGCGCGGTGGTCATCACCGCCTCGATCGAAGCTCGACCGCAAATGCCGCAACTCGAGCTAGCGTAAAGGTTTCGCCGGAAGCGTGCGAGGTCAAACTCTACATGAGGCTCAAGTACCACTTGCATCACATGACTCTCCCCTTCGTCATTCTCCGCATCCGCACATGGTCGAACACTCCGCACCTCATCCCAGCCCCCCACAATATTTTCCGTGAGAAGAAATCCGAGTACTAGGTCTCGATCCTCGCCTGGCGTCCGCATCAACACCGCCACCGGCGCCCCATTCACCCTGATTTCAAGCGGCTCTTCACGCACAAGGTGGTCTAAACCCAACTCGGTATGACCATTCTCCCACGTCATGCATTCCCTTTCGACAGTCTCGTCCATGCCCTAGTCAGTCTCGTCCATGCCCTAGCAGGCCATCGGAAAAGTGAGTTAGGCGCTTCGCGGGTCCTTTTTCCGTGGAAGGTCTGGACCGGCTTCGCCTTTCATCGGTTGCATACGCCCGGTATGCGCCCTCTTCATCCCAAGCGTTCCACGGAAAAGATAGTTCGCGGATCACCCATCCCACTTTTCCGATGGCCTGCTAGTCATACGCAAAGACCACCTGAATTGATTCTGCAAGAATCAACAAGGGGTCGCGCAGCGGGACATAGCCCCGCAGAAAAGCAGCAATTTGGGTTCTACCCACGTGATTTCTGCTGTAGCATCAAGCATTAGGGTTGGTAGGCCCACCCCAGGCATATCTCCTGTGCCAACAACGAACTATACAGCAAAGACCGCTTAGCAGCCTGTTGATTTAGCCCAGCACGCATCTATCGGCCGTTCTTTCCGTGAAACGTCCTGACCACAAGAAGTCTCTCCTCGGTCGCGTACCGCCAGGTACGCTCGCCTCGTCGTCAGAGCGTTTCTCGAAAAGTCTGCCTCGATAGCTACACACATGGACAAATCAACCGGCTGCTGAACGCGGCCACTAATCTCAAGGAGGCGGCCAGCTCGGCCGTGTCATCACGTGAAGCAGATCTAAGATCAGTGTTCCAAGGAGCACTGGCCGCTGCGTCGAAGCGTGAAGATGACAAAGCTACCTACAGCAGAAATCCCTTGGATTGAACCCAAGTTCCGGCTTCTACGCCCGGCTATGCCCCGCTGCTTGACCACTTGTTGATTCTTACAGAATCAATTCAAGTAGTCGAGCAGTATAGACCGGTTCAGTTAGATTCGTCAGAGCGGGAGACAACGGGAACAGTAGGGGGCAGCGGCGTTAGAGGAGCGGATAGCAGTTGCTCATCAGCAATAGTCAGTGGTTTGCTTAAACCGGTATTCTTCGAGCAATCCGTAGCTCGAAGAATATACTCACCCGGCTCCAGGACCCATTGGCGACGCTTGTCGTCAAACGAGGCCAAACTATCGTTCTTCACATGCAGCTGCAGCTGTTGACTTTCATTAGGGGCCAATAACCGAGTCTTCTGAAACGCTTTGAGCTCGTGTGCAGGCTTAGCCAAGTGACTATCCTTGGGGGCGGTCGCGTATATTTGTACCACTTCCTTTCCTGCTTTTGATCCGGTATTTGTGACTTTGACCTTAATAACATATGTTTGTGGATCATCCACCTCTACCACCATGTCACTAAAAGCAAATTGCGTATATGACAACCCGCATCCGAAGGCATATGATGTCGGCTGGTTGAACGAGTCATAGTACCTATACCCAACAAAGATTCCGTCTTCATAGATCATTTCAGTTCGCTTTCCACGGGGCCTTTTGCGAACATGGTAAGGATTTTCAATGATCGTGTCGTCTAAGACTCTTCCGGGGAATGTCTTGGACGAAGGCACATCTTCGTAGCGATTCGGAAAGGTCGCAGGAAGTTTTCCGGACGGATTTACCACACCCGACAACACGTCAACCACCGCATGACCCGCTTCTTGCCCACCTTGCCACGGCAATACAATAGCATCCACTTTAGTTTTCCAAGAAGCCGTTTCTATGACGCTACCGACATTCAAAATCACAACAACTTTTTTACCCACTGCATGAAAGGCAGAACTCACCTCATCAAGCAGTTGCCGCTCTGTATCGGTCAGGTTAAAGCCCCATTCTACCTGACCATCATGTAATTCACCGGTATTTCGGCCCAAGGTGATGACGGCAAGGTCTTCCGTGCGAGCTGCACTATGTACCATTTCTTTAGTGATAGCCATTTCCGGGATGGGAGGTATAGATTGAGAAAGATCAGTTCGCTGAGGTTGTTTGGCCTTCTTTTGACGGACATATTCATCATACTGCCTCTTTAGCGTTTCGTTTAATGTAAATTGTTGAGCCTGCAAGGCTTCCACTAAAGAAATGGTATACGCTTCGTTCACATCTCCACTACCGATACCGCCGGAGATAAAATCATAAGAGGTAAAACCAAAAACGGCCACTTTTGCTCGACTGGGCATCGGCAATGCCCCGTCGTCATTCTTCAAAAGAACAACCCCCTCTGTAGCCACCTGACGAGCAAATCGGGCATGTGACTTAAGGTCCGGAGTATTGTCGTGTCGATGTCCTGAGGACTTCAAAGACTGAAAAACTATCCCTAAGATATTGATGAGATTTCGGTCCAAATCGGCTTCGGATAAGCGGCCCGCTGCCAACGCCTGTTCAATTTCTTCTCGATTCAGTTCGACTCCGGGCATGATCAAATCATTACCCGCCTGCATTTGCGCGGCGGAGTCATCTCCCGAGAACCAATCAGTCATGACCATTCCAGTAAACTTCCATTCATTCCGTAATATATCGATGAGCAGAGGTTTACTCTGAGATGTATATACACCGTTGAGTTTGTTGTAGGAACTCATGATCGCCCATGGTTGGCTTTCACGAACAGCAATCTCAAATCCCTTTAGGTAAATCTCTCGCAGCGCTCGTTCATCTATTTGAGCATCGAGCACCAATCGATTGGTTTCAATATTATTGGCTACATAGTGCTTAAGCGTAGCCCCCACCCCTGAACCCTGTATACCCCGAACGATCGCCCCCGCCATCTTCCCGGTGACCAACGGGTCTTCTGAGAAGTATTCAAAGTTGCGTCCTCCCAAGGGATTCATATGAATATTCATCCCCGGTCCAAGTATAATATCAACCCCATAAGCTTTGGCCTCGTTCCCCATCGCTTGCCCAACCTGCTCAACCAAACCGATATTCCAACTGGAAGCGAGCACCGTTGCCACTGGAAATGCGGTCGCATAGTAGGTTCCCGAGTCATTTTTTCGGGTAGGATTGATGCGTAAACCCGCAGGACCGTCAGCGAGTACAATGGATGGAACACCGAGTTCCGGTATCCCATAAGTAGCACCCGCCGCGCCAGGAACCAGGCTGGATCCGCCCGGTCCGTAAGCGAATCCCACGCCAGTCACCAGACGAATTTTCTGTTGAAGGCTCAGTTGTTGCACTACACTTTGGGCTCGTTGCCGAGGAGAAATATCCTTTACGGTAGAAGCCGAATTCCCACCCTCTGCGACTGGTGGTGTGGAGACTTTCGAAAGGTTCGCGCAACCACTCGTGGCAAATATCCCGAACGCAAGGGCCATAAAAAATATGATCCGCATATGTATTGGCTATATACTCGACTTCAGCGATCGAGTGAACGCATCACTCATTGCCTAAAATCTATAAGGAGGAAATCTCGGAGCGCCGCATTGTGTCATATGGTTAAATCTTTAGCACGCTCCCTATCAACCGGTTGATTTGTCCGAGCAACCGGCTAGTGGGGTCTTAAGACATCTAGTCAACATCATCTGTTTCCCTATCAACCGGCTCATACGGCCTTAACAGCCGGTTGATTTGGCCTTGTGTGTAGCTATCGAGCCCGGCTTTTCGTGATACGCTCTGACGACGAGGCCAGCCTACCTGACGGTACGTGACCGAGGAGAGACTTTTCGTGGTCAGGACGTTTCACGGAAAGACCGGCCCATAGATGGGAAAGACCGGCCCATAGATGCGTGCAGGACTAGATCAACCGGCTGCTAGCAGGCCATCGGAAAAGTGAGTTAGGCGCTTCGCAGGTCCTTTTTCCGGGGAACGTCAGGACCGGCTTCGCCTTTCATCGGTTGCATACGCCCGGTATGCGCCCTCTTCATCCAGAGCGTTCCACGGAAAAGA
>JAHQVK010000047.1 GCA_019634385.1 Myxococcales bacterium
CAGGCTTTTCGTGAAACGTTCTGACGACGAGGCGAGCGTACCTGGCGGTACGCGACCGAGGAGAGACTTCTTGTGGTCAGGACGTTTCACGGAAAGACCGGCCGATAGATGCGTGCAGGGCTAGATCAACAGGCTGTCAAGCTTGACTTTGTAGCCGGATGACCTCGTATAACATGATGCCAATGGTGGTTGAGACGTTGAGTGAGCGAATAGGGCCTGCAGCCATGGGTATGCCCAGCAGTCGGTGAGGGTATAGTTCTCGTATATCAGAGGGGATTCCTTTGGTTTCGGAGCCAAAGATGAGCATAGGCTCGGGTCCGAGTCCTGCTTCCCACGGGGCGATAGCGCCCTCTGGAGTTACTAACCAGGGTTCTTGGTGGTCCCCTAGTATATCCGAAGCTAGATCGGACCAGTTGCTCCATAACTTAGGGTGAACGTGTTGCCAATAATCCAGGCCGGCGCGTTTGACGGCTTTATTCTCCAGAGAAAAGCCTAGAGGCTCAATGAGATGAAGCTGAGCACCGAAAGCAAGACAGCTTCGCCCAGCGTTTCCGGTGTTCCACGGAATCTCGGGTTGAGCCATGACAACATGGGCGATTGGAGGAGAAGATAGTTTGCGGGTACTCATAGCGCGAACGGCAATTGTTTCTCGGAGTAGGGAAGGTATCTATGAGATATCTAATCGATGTGAGGAGCAAGCTGGATTGGTGAAGCTATGGCTGCGTTTAAGTCTTCGTCAGATAAATGACCAAAGCGGTTGAGCCGTTCTAGCAATCGATCCACCTTTCGGCGAAGAAATGGCGGAGTGCGACCTGATTGGTGATACTGGTGGTATTTTGTGGGTGCAGGGATAAGAATGGCTAAGAAAGCCACTTCGGCACTGGTCAAATCTTCAACGTCGACGGCGAAATAGTGTTGACTAGCTGCTTGTAGTCCAAAAATGCGAGGGCCCCATTCAACTATATTGACATACAACTCAAAGATATCCTGTTTGTTTTTAAGGTACTCCAGGTAAAATGCGATCAATACTTCCTGAGCTTTGCGGAGCAACGTTCGATCTCTACTTAGAAATAGGTTTTTTACTAATTGCTGCGTGATGGTGGAACCACCACGAATACGCCCACCCTTAAGCCGAGAAAGAAGTGCGTCTCGTATTTCAAATAGTTCGATACCCTTGTGAGATAGGAAAGTACTATCTTCAGCAGTGATGATACTTTTTCGAACAAGAGTAGGGATTTGGTTGTACGAGAGCCAATTTGCGGTTCCTGGTCCCAAAACCGCGCCGATCTGAGATCGACCGGTGGATGTCAGGGGAAAGAACAGAAAAGATGAATCAAAGACTTCGAGACCCGTATTTCCTTTTGGCTGTCGGAAAGAATAGTTGATCTCAGGCTCCCAGGTCTCGGGCGAGAAGAGTTCGCCTTTGGTGGAGATGGTTGCAGAGAATGTTATCGATGGGTCAACGGTTTGGGCTAACTGGGTACCCTCCGCTGGTGGGACTGCGTTGAGTATGGTTTTAAGAGGGACGGCGGGAAAGCTCAAATTGGTGGCAAGTTGGGGCTTCTTGTCTCCAAAGTCATCTATACTCAACTTAATATCTACTGGGACTTGATTCACTACGAGGCGTGTTTGCGCGATGTCTACCGTTTGGAGCTCTGGGTTGATGGTTGCCTCAAGCTGAGTTTGTAATTCAACTCCTTCCAAAGGGTCACGAGTGAATAATGGATAGTGAAGGTCCACACCCTCTTGGCGCATGTTTATATTGACCCTAAATAATGGCGTATTGGGTACACCTTCGATAAGAACTACCCCATCAACGGGAAGTCTCCCGATGCTGATGTTCTGCGCCTGGGATGATCCGGTCGTTTTCTTAACCGACCGCTTGATGCTGGGAGTGGGCACTCCCGGCGAGGGAGATTTTTGCTTCCAGAGTGATGAATTGAGGTTAACGTAAGGTAAGGCGTCTACAAGATCACCTTCGATATCGAGCATCAGTACCCACGTGTTGGATCCAACCTCCCATTTCCCCTCTAGTTGAGGGATTTCATTGGAGGCACTAAGGAGGAAGTTCAGTACGGAAAGCTCTTGCTCACCGGATAGTTGAATGGATCCCCGGAGCGGGGGGCTACGTCCAAAGGAGGTTATCCAGGGCGACACTCTCTCCATGTTTTTCCAGTGGAGTATGAGGCCTTGGAACGAAAGATCCAGGTTGGAAATAGCGGGGGTACTTGTGCTCCCAGCGATGGAAGCTTGCCGGATAGGGCTTTTGGTGACTGCGCGAATGGGCTCGATACGGACCGTGGGCTCATCCAGGTGTAGGTGTATAGTGCTAAACCATGAGCCTGCCGTGTACCATAGATGCTGGAGGCAGCCGACGGGTGCGCTAAGCTCAACTTGAAGATTCTTGACTGAGTGCCGAATTTTTAGACGTTCGAGACACAGTCCTTGGCTAGTGCTGAATCGGATCTCCTCAAATTGAAGTTTTCCGGCCAGTTGCTCGTCCAAGGAATTTGCCAACCATCCCGTCACCAAGGAGAACGAGATGCCGCTAAACACAAATGCGTACCCTCCGGCGAGGCTTAGGCTGCTTAGGAGCGCTGCCCATAGGTAGCGCATTTTGACCTTTTGTTGTCCATGTTTCACCATGGAGCGCCAGTCGCTTCGCATCCCATACTCCAAATAGGTCTTGTGGCTACAAAAGGTCCACTGCATCTACGTCATAGCTGACGTCGACGCTGTGGTAGGTATCGGTAACACTTTTTTGAATGCGCCGCATCCATCCTGCTAGTCGGGCTGGGGTTGGGGCGAACAACAACACCATATATCGATAGCGATCGCGAATGCGACCAATGGGGGCGGGTGCGGGACCCAAGACACGAAGGTTGTCCTCTTTGGTCTTGCGGGCTTGTGCTGCTATAATCTCTGCCGCGTTTTGGGCGTGATCCATATTTAGACCCTCCGCGCGAATGACCCCTAATCGATGGTAAGGTGGGTACAAGGCTTCCTGGCGGGCGGGACTTTCGAGCGCATAAAATGCATCGACATCGTGTTGGAGGGCACAGGCAAGGGCATAGTGGTCCGGTTGAAGCGTTTGGACAATCACTCGTCCTGGCCGCGTGGCTCGACCAGCTCGTCCTGCTACTTGGGTGACGAGCTGGAATGTGCGCTCCGCGGCTCTAAAGTCAGGGAAAGCTAGGGAGGCATCCGCGAGTACGATACCTACTAAGGTAACCAAAGGAAAATCATGGCCTTTAGCCACCATTTGGGTGCCGACTAGCAAGTCGGCTTCACCGGCCCGAAACTGATCGAGTACGGTTTTCATCTCCCCCATGTTTTGCACAACGTCTCGGTCGAGGCGAAGGATCCGAAGGTTCGGTACCAATTCTTTAACCGCATCTACGACTCGTTCGGTGCCAGCCCCCATGGGACGTACGTCCCGAGCGCCACAACTGAGACAAGGACTTTGAAATGGCTCCTGGTGGTCGCAGTAATGACAGCGGAGCAACTGGAAGGTTCGATGATAGGTCAACGAAACATCGCAATGTGGGCATTTGCGAACATCATCACAGGCTCCGCAGTGCACGATTGTGTTGAAGCCTCGACGGTTAAGAAATAGTATGCCCTGCTCACCTCTTGAGGGGAGTTCTCTCAGCGCATCCTCCAACTTACGGGAAATAAGGGAGAGCTGACCGTTGCGACTCCGTTTATCATCACAAAGATCAACCAGCTGGACAGTAGGCATGGGACGCCCCGCTACCCGCTGACGGAGGCGAAGAGAGTTAATTCGACCTCTTTGCGCCAGGTGGAGCGTTTCTAACGACGGGGTTGCACTGCCGAGCACGGCCATCGCGCCCGCTTGGTGAGCTCGAGTTAGGGCCAGATCTCGCCCGTGATAGCGGAGCTCGTTGTGTTGCTTGAAGGAGGCGTCGTGTTCTTCATCGACGACCACAATACCCAGGGGGTCAACAGGAGCCCAGATCGCGCTACGTGGTCCCAGAGCAATCCTGGCCTCTTGGGTCCGAAGTTTGTGCCAGCGCTGCCGGCGTTCGCCGTCGCTCAGACCGGAGTGGAGAACGGCAACCGCTTGGCCAAATCGATGCTGGAATCGGGCTTCTAGCTGGGGCGTGAGTGCGATCTCCGGCACGAGCATGATCGCTCCAAATCCGGCGCGCAGGGCGTGTTCAATGATACCTAGGTACACCTCGGTCTTGCCGGAGCCAGTGACGCCATGCAGAAGAAATGGTTCTCTTTTGGCTGCTTTGAGCCCCGCTTTGAGGGCGGCAAGTGCTGACTGCTGTTCGGGGCTAAGCTCCGGTTGATCGGGGTTAACCCAGAGGGGGGCTGGTGGAATTGCTGAGGGTGAAGAGGGGGGTAGGGAAGCCGCTTGCTTGCGGACTTGCACCAGTTGGTCTGCTTGAAGACGCTTGAGGATCGGTGCCAGGCGTCGGGCGCCAAACTGGGATTTAAGCTCTGCCAGAGGCAACGATTGCGATTCAAGGGCATCGTACACTGCTCTGCGGGTCGCTGCGCCTCGGAGGTAAGGCTCGGCAATGGCGATGGGCTCTAGGCGTTCCACTATCTCCACTTCACCGTCTCCAATGCGCGCACTGAGGGCGTCCCTGATGACCAACCAACCATAAGTTTCTAAGGTGGTGATGGCGGCCCGAATCTGGCGGCTGGAAACATTTGGGATTTGGAGTTTGGTCGCCGATGTTTGCTTGGGACTTAGGCCTCGTTTGAGGGCTTTATCGAGGAGAACCCAATGAATGGCTCTTGCGGCTGGTCCATTGGGAAAGGAGGAGGGTTTGGTCTTCAGGGCGGCGCGACCCTCAGGACTGACCACATAGCGGAGCTTGGAAGCTCCCGTGAATCCAGGAGGAAGGGCTACTTTGAGTACTTCTCCCAAAGGGGCAAGGTAGTAGTCGGAAGCGAACCGACATAATTCAAGGAGTGAAGGAGGTACCAGAGGATCTCGGTCGAGGCGGGCCTCGATCGTCTTGAGTTTGCTAGCGTCGAGTTCCTGGGGAATGACTTCAAGAAGACTGAGTACAAACCCGGTGACCCGACGAGAACCGAAAGGAACGAGGACCCGATGCCCGACTTGGAGTTCACCGCGTAGATGATCGGGCAATAAGTATGAAAACCGCCCCTCAACAGGGAGTGTGACGGCTATTTCCGCTAGTGTCTGGACCAAAATAATTAACTGGGAGGCGGTGTGAATGCCGAGGGGTTGAGGGGCTGGTTGAGCTTGGCGGTGGTGTACACGGTAAGCAGGAGCCGCTGGTCACCTTCCCACTCTTCAATACGCTCCGGAAACCAGGGGCCGGTCGTCGCTTGGCGATAGCCGTACAGGCGGGTGTCTCGCAATTGTTGTCCTTGTGGTACCAGCCAACGAACCGGCACGTACAATTCTTTGTCGATCCACAGTTGGGGACGATCGAGTTGGCCCGGCTGAGCCCCGATGACATACACCGGATATCCTTCATGGCGACTGAGGCTGACGATATTTGCGTTGATACTCATGCGGGACAACAGCAACCGGCCTCGTTCACCATCGGGATCCCCTTGGGTATTACCAAGAAGTGCAAAAAACGGATCTACGGGTTTAGGCGTGGGGGCCGCGGTCGGTTGACCGCGGGCAAAACTGTACCAGTATCCGCGGACATAGAGCTCAACTTGCACCATCTCTGGGGTGCGGATTTCCGTGCGATAGCCTCGGTCGGCAAGAATGGCGGTGAGGACCGGGGCTCTGCCCTCGGCTGTGAAGCGGAAGCCGCGGGCTTCAAGGGATTGGAAAGCGAGACGAGCTCTTCGGACTGCAGTGACTTCCATAATCGTAGAAGCTGAATCCAAATATGCCCAAGCCGGTGTGATTCCGCTCAACCAGACCCCTGTTGCCATCAGGAGCCGGAAGCCGCAGAGCCGTGTTGCCTTGCTCTCCATTAGGGCTCGGCTACCATGACGGACCACCGGGGCAAAGTCTGCTACGAGCTTCAAAGCGTGTTGCACAAGCGACATTTGAGGCGAAGTACGGATACGTACCGCGGGAGAGAATCTGTGAAGCCACAATTTGCGATAGCACTTTGCATACTTGGAAGCTGGCCTAATATGGCTTGGGCTCAAGCATATACCTCACCTCGGTCGCTCAGCCTCGGTCGCGCACAGCGCGCGCTGGCATTTGGCAATGACGCCATTTATATCAATCCTGCCGGATTGAATGCGACCCCGAGTTACGAGCTGGAGCTTGGATACGCAGACGACATTAGAGGCTCGGACCGGCGGATCAACCTGTCTGTTGCCGATGGCCAGTCGGGTCGAGTGGCAGGGGCCTTGGCATTGACCTACGAACGATTTCGTCCCCCAGAGTATGCGGAGGGGCGGCGACGACTGGAAGGCATCCGGTTCGATGTTGCCAGTGCGGTGCCGCTCGGCCGAGGGATGGGCTTTGGGGCGGTGGCGAGGTACTCGGATTATCGACTACTGGACGGGGATGATGAAGTCGAAAATGGCGGTGCTGCCGGATTTACTTTTGATGCCGGTCTGCAGTGGCGTTTAGGGGATGGGATCGCTCTCGGAGCAACTATTCAGAATATTTCTGCGGCGGAAGTACCCGATCTCCCGCGTGCTTGGGGGGCGGGCGTTGGCTTTCGCAACGGACCGGTGATGGTCGAAGTAGATATTTACCACCCATGGGAAACCCGTGATCCCGAGTACTCCGCTGGTGCGGCGATGGTGTTAGCCAAGCGTTTCTCTTTTCGCTTAGGTATTAGGTACATTCAGGGCAGTGATGATGTGGCGCTCTCTGGGGGCATGGGGCTAATAAACAAGCGATTCTCGTTTGATGTTGGGTATCAACAAATTGTTGGTCCGAGTCGCCAGGGAAAAGATGCAGATGAGCGCATGATTGCTGGTGCGGTTCGTGTCCATGTATTTTGACTCGTTTTCTGGCGATTAGATAAGATCGAAGCCCACGCTGACGAGCAGACCGTTTTGGACCTGTAGTTCGGTGGTGATTGCTGGCACACGAAGGACGGTCAAGACATAGTCGACCGATACCGACTTAATTAGGTTTAGCGAGACTCCCGCCTTGAGACGCACATTTAGACGATCAGAAAAGCTTGGGCGATCATCGGAGGCGGTCAGCGCTGGATAGAATGTATTGAGGGTTGCGTAGTAGCTAAGCTTTTTAGGAACAAGCTCACCTCGGGCATCGAGTTCGGCTTCGACACCGAGTTCGAAGACGGTATCTCCTAGCTCGCGAATGACAACAATCTCTGTTTGCCCATCAATGGATTCGTTTGCTTCCAAAGTATCTAGAACCACATCTCCGCCCTGGAAAAAAATCTCTTGTGCACCAATACCAACGCGAATCCCTACTTGGAGTTGGTCGCTGGTGTAGGGTTCGGCGTAAAGTCCGAGGGTTTGACGAAGATTGAGAGGTTCAAACGATCCGGTCAGTTGGAAAGTGGTTGCACCATTAGTAAGTTCGGGACGTTCCTCAACATTGTCTAGGGTGAGATCACCAGGGTTGGTACTGTTGTCTATAGGGCGAGCCAACCGAAGAGGTTGGTCGTCCACAACCTCTCCGACCAGTATTTGGGTGTTGAGTGTTGCTCGACCAAAGAAGCCCAACCAGTCTGGGGTGATAAGGCGATACGTGTACGTACTTTGTATGTCGAGCTGGTCAACGGACTTAATAAATTGGTCAAGGCCTGGACTTCGACTAAAGGTCTCCTGGAGACTTAGGGTGTTGTCCCAGACGTGTTGTTTGTCTTTGAAGGTTGCAGAACCACTGACGAGCGCGCCAAGAAGAACGGTGGTGCCGTCATCTGTGCCTACGACGTTTGAGTTGGTGTTCAGGGAGAAACTAGCCCCGACGTTAAAACCTACATTCCATTTGCTAGCGGTGGTAGCTGTGGCTACCGGCTCTTCAAACACTTTTTTGGCGAGCTCATCGCCAGCGAATGTAGGTTTACTTAGGGAAGCAAAGCCGAAAACTTGTGCCCAAGCAACATGAGCAGGAAAACATGACAATGCTAGTATACAGTGCAGGGGGAACCAATGCCTCAACATGCTTCAGGCTCTGTAGCATGCTCTGGTTGGTTGAGGTGATGGATTGGTGGTGCACACAAATCACGGTGAGGTGGGAGCGTTTACAGGTTCTACTGGTGACATGCTAAGGTTTCTCACAATGAGAGGTGCCGAGTGAGGTCCTTGATTGCTTACCTGGGATTACTCGCTTTCCCCAATCGCCGGATCGCTTGGGGCTGGGGAGGGTGGTCGGGTGAACGCCTTTCTGGTGGAGACCGGGAGGCTTTTGGCTGGCCTTCGGATCGAGCGCTCCCAAATGGCGTGTCCATGGTTCCTTTGGAAATCGAAAGCCCCGGTGTACTTCGTAGAGTTTCACTGTCAGGGGAGGTTGCAACTGCCGATATACATTTAGTCCCTGATGCGGAGGGGTTATGGTGTTTTGTGGTGGAGTCAGAGGGCGAAACGGCCGCAACGGACGGGGGGCGAGACCTAGAGAAGCAGGATATTTTACTCCACACTATAGTCCACGATCTAGCATCCCCATTGTCGGGGATCGTTGGCTGCCTGAATGCCATAGAGGATGGGGTTCGTGAGCCTAGCGACCTGGAGCGCTTGGTGGCTTTGGGCCTGCGGCAAGCTCATCTACAAGAGCGACTGATCCGTCAGATTCTAGATGTATTTCGAGCGGACAACGAGGATTTGGGTGAGCTAGAGGCGTCTCCGCCGGACTTAGGGGCGGCAGCACGGAGTGTTGTGGAGAGCCTTGAGCCCAATTTCCGGTTGCACGGGGTGCAGCTACGACTAGAGGATTTCCGGTCCATCGACAAGCCGGTGGTTGGTGAGCAGACCCGCTTAGAGAGAATATTAGCTAATCTCTTAGATAACGGTCTCCGCTTTGCCCCGGAGGGTTCAGAGGTGGTGGTTCGACTCGAAGAGCATAGCCATGGTGTAGAAGTAGCTGTGTTAGATCGAGGGCCTGGTGTCCCTGAGTCCCGCAGAGGTGAGTTATTTCAAAAACTTCGGCAAGGTAATAATCGAGGAAAACTCGGTCTTGGCTTATATTTCTGCCGTATTACTGTACAGCGTTGGGGTGGATACATAGGCTACACCCCTAGGAAAAACGGTGGTGGAGCCTGCTTTTGGTTTAGATTACCTTGGCGGATATATCCAAGGTAATATTTTTGCCGCCAGCTAGAACTTATAAGCGAACAAAAACTATAAAAGACTTTAGCAACCCGTTGATCTAGCCCCTGCACGCATCTATGAGCCGGTATTTCCGTGAAAGGTCCTGACCACTAGATATCTCTCCTCGGTCACGTACCGCCAGGTACGCTCGCCTCGTCGTCAGAGCGTTTCACGAAAGGCCTGGCTCGATAGCTACACACATAGACAAATCAACTGGCTGCTAGCAGGCCATCGGAAAAGTGGGATGGGTGATCTGCGAAGTATCTTTTCCGTGGAACGCTCCGGATGAAGAGGGCGCATACCGGGTGTATGCAACCGATGAAAGGCGAAGCCGGTCCGGACGTTCCACGGAAAAAGGACCCGCCAAGCGCCTAACTCACTTTTCCGATGGCCTGCTAGGGCGTTGGGTTTGGCTGAAGCAAGTGTACAGCAGCAAGAACTTGGGTTGAACCCAAGTTCCTGCTTCTACGCCGGGCAATGCCCCGCTGCGCGACCCCTTGTTGATTCTTACAAAATCAACAAGGGGTCTTACTACCGAGGGGTTAGTTGTATCTTTTCTACTGCCTGCGCACGATTACAGCCAGCTCTTGGATTGGGGCGTGTCTTTAACCTTCGGACCGCGTTCTGACTGGTTTCCCACATATGTGAGGGTTCGGTGGCTTAGCCCCCCTTTCGGACTCATCGGTCGTCCTGACCACGAAAAGTCTCTCCTCGGTCGCGTACCGCCAGGTACGCTCGCTTCGTCGTCAGAGCGTTTAACGAAAAGCCGGGTGGTCTTTGCTGTAATGTGAGTACGAATCTTCGTGTGGGGTATGTTTATCGGTGTAGTAAATACAGCAAGAGCACTTGAGTTGGAGCAACTAGCTCTGCTCACTGTACGCGGAGCGAGGCCCAGCCGAGCGAAGAAGCAGGAACTTCGGTTCCACTCAAGTAATTTCTGCTGTTCTACATCAGGGCTTTATGTGTTCTGTATGAATATATAGTAGTTGGTTGAGTCCTGGCTACTTACCTGGGAGCGTTAGGACGGGGTGAGATCAAACCCCAGCTTGTTCGGCGCTGAGAGCGCATGTGGCTCCAGATCAACTTTTGACCTGCTCGGGTAAGAACATGAGGGGCTTCGGATCAACTTCTGACCTGCTCGGGTAGAACACTAGGGGCTTCGGATCAACTTCTGACCTGCTCGGGTAGAACACTAGGGGCTTCGAATCAACTTCTGACCTGCTCGGGTAGAACACTAGGGGCTTCGAATCAACTTCTGACCTACTCGGGTAGAACACT
Organism: Myxococcales bacterium; assembly: GCA_019634385.1. Taxonomy (GTDB): domain Bacteria; phylum Myxococcota; class Kuafuiibacteriia; order Kuafuiibacteriales; family Kuafuiibacteriaceae; genus JAHQVK01. The sequence goes on from JAHQVK010000047.1 coordinate 10,495, forward strand.
AGGGGCTTCAAATCAGCTTTTGACCGGCCCGGGTAGAACATCGGATGGCTCGGAACCACGTCTTACTGTGTGAGATCAGCTGAGCGATGTATGTTGATGGACGAGGAGTGTGCTGCCACACAGAATGGGTCTTAGGTTGTTGGTGCCCTGCGCTTTTCTCTAATCACAAGTGTCACTAGCATCGTGATGGCCGCCAACGCGATGCCCGCGGAGATGATCTGGCTGGTGCTGATCTTCTCTAGACCTAAAATAGCGTACTCTCCCCGCTCTTTGTCGCCGCGGATGAACTCCAGACTGGTTCGAAGCATCGGGTACATGAAGAAATAAGCGAGAATGACCTGACCGTGAAATCGTTTGATGCTCCGAATGAAGAGTAGCGCAAAGTAGATGCTCAACTCACCGAAGGCTTCGTATAGCTGCACAGGATGGACATGTGGGGTGAACTCGGCGTCAGGAGCTATTATGCCGCTTCGAACCATGCTCCCGTGGGCGAGGGCACCCGCCGGAAATTGAATGGTAAGGAGATTATCTGGATGAGCTTCGATCCCCCAACAACACCCGGCAGCGAGGCAGCCTAAGCGACCAAAGAAGTGACCGAGAGCTACGTAGGGAATGAGGGTATCGGCCACCATAAAGAAGCTGCGGCTGTGGTGCCGGCAGTAGGCGATACTGAAGAGGAGGGCCCCGATAAAACCACCGTAGAAGACAAAACCACCTTCCCATATGCGGAAGATTTTGAGGGGATCTCGAGCGTATACGGCGTCCCATTCCACCATGATGAAGAGGATCCGTGCTCCGGCGATGCCGCTGATGACCAACCAGAAGGTGAGGTCAGCAATGAAATCGTCAAATCCACCTTTATCGCTCACATCTATGCGTCGAGCTTCACGAGCAGCGAGTTGCATGCCCACGATAAAGCCAATGGCGATCATCATGCCGTAGGTATGGATGCGCCAAGCTCCTGCCGGATCAAAACCAGCTAAGGACCATAGCCATCCGAAATCGATCAGGACGGGGTGCATATGTTCTCCAAACGTGACTGAGTTATTGGGGTGAATCGGCAGCGGGAGACGAATTGCCTCGTAAAGCGTCGCGCAACCACTCCAACGCCAGTAGCGCTACACCAGTGGTGATGCCAGCATCAGCAACATTAAAGGTAGGCCAATGGTAGGTACCTGCGTACCAGTCGATGAAATCAACAACGTAATTCAGGTGTAGTCGGTCGATCAGGTTACCAAGAGCCCCCCCAAACACGAACGAGAGTGACCAGATCATCAGATGCTGATCATCCGAGAGTCTTCGGAAGAACATGATGATGAACACTACGGCTGCGAGGGATACAAAAAGGAAGAAAGGGACCCGGAAGGATTTGTCGGCTGTGGCCATTAACCCCCACGCGGCCCCCGGATTTTCGACGTAACGAAAGTTCCAGAAGCCGTCCACCACCGAAATAGTTGGGCATTGAGGACCACGGACCTGGCACGGGTGCCGCACTTGGGTGTAAAAATACACTAAGCCTGCCGGGTGACTGATCTCCGCATTGAGGGTCTTCATACGCTCGGCGGAGATCGGGCCTGAAGAACCGGACTTTGCTTGTGCAATACCGGGCGTAAGGTGTTTGACGGCCAAGTATTTGGTCCACTGGTCGGCGACGGTCAGCGCCAGACCAATCGCTATCAGTATCTTCCAGCGGTAGCTCACCCGCCCTGCATACTAGGCAACCTCGACGCGGGCAATGTTGCTATGAAGCTAGAGTGTGTCTTTACTCTCCGGACCGCGTTCTGACTTGTGTCCCACATTTGTGAAGGGTCGGTGGCATCGCCCCCCTTTCGGTCCCCGCAGTCATGTACATCCCGTACCCTTCCTCCGGGGCCGCCCCATCACAAATGCGGGATGCGGCCACCTCCACGGCCGGAGTGTAAAGACAAGCCCGGGGGAGACTGGTTTTTAGGCGGACAGTCTTAGGGGGGCTTTGAGCCCCGCGACCATTAGGCGGACAGCCTTAGGAGGGCTTTGGGCCCGCGTCTGACCACGGCGAAGGCGAAGAGCCCCGCGACCACTAACCCCGATGAATATGACAAGAGCCCAAAGGTTTCCTCGGGCCGTAGAAGTTCCTGACCGAGCTCTAAGGGCAGAAAACTCCCCGCAATCCAGCCCAGAATGGATGCTCCGGTGATCATCGTGGCTCCGAACAGGATAGCCACTGTTCTTCCGTGAGCACTGCTTAACAAACCGAAGGTGGTGACATTTGTGGAGGGGCCAGAGAGGAGGAACGCGAGGCCAGCGCCAGGTGACAGTCCGGCGGTGATGAACGCAGCGGCGATTGGCGTAGCACCACTGGCGCACACGTAGATGGGGATGCCGAGTATTGCTGCGAGTGGTACATGCCATGTTTCCGGTATTTGGGTGAGCAAAGGGCTGAGGCTTTGGTTGGGTACTGCCGCCGCGATCAACAGACCGATGAGTAACCAGAGCATGATGTCATCGACCACCTCAATAAACGCGTAACGAGTCGCCTGGATCCAGCGCGAACCAGAAGATGGCCTCAGTTCTGGAGAAGCACTATGGATGTGGGGTGTTGAGGAGCGAGTGGCGAAGCTTCCAACGATATACCCCATGCTGATGGCGAGGATGGCGGCAGCAATGACTCGGGTGGCAGCAAAAGTACCGCCGAGCAGGGGAATGGTGAGAAGTACCGCCTCAAGTCCCAATTCGGGAGCGGAGACCAGGAACGCTAGTGCTGCGGGCAGGGGTAGGCTCCTTTTAATCAGGCTTCGGTACACCGGGACAATTCCACACGAGCAAATGGGGATGGGCAGGCCGAAAATCACCCCGCGAGTGGCTTGAGAAAGACGTCCGCCTCGCTGGATCCACGAAACTGGAGCGGCCGGGAGAAAGGTGGTCACCAATCCCGCGGAGATAAATCCTAACAATAATGCTGGGCTCGTTTGCCACCACAAGAGGGCAAACCGCGAGTCTAGAACGTGGGGTTCTGTGATGGGATGGACAATGGCTGCGGCACCGGCAGTGATCGCGACACCCATAAAAAATCCGCCCGCCTCTATCGCTGGATTGAGTGAAAAAATGCGATCATGGTGATGGTCATGACAGCAGGGATCCGGAGTTGAGCCCCCTTTGACCGGTGAAGAATGTAGGGTCGCGCTTGTCGGCTGATCCCGGATCACGTGCAGGATCATTCCTGCTATGAATGCCTGAAGATTTGCGAAAGTTGTGTCTTGGGCGGGCCACAACTCGGAGAAGCCCACGCTGTACCCAACGATGGTGATGCCAGCCATGGCAAGGAGTGCCCCGAGCGCGGTACCAGTCCCAGAGTGTCTACTGGCGAGTTGCCAGACCACCAATCCAACGGGAATACGATGGATGACGATGGCTAAGGTTAAAGCGAGAGCACTGCTGGTTGTGGGGTGATGCCGCAAGACCCAGCCATCCAAGAGACAGTGAACAAGGAGCCCGCCTAGGGCTAGTCCTAGAATCCATGGGGATTTACCCGCTATCGATGTCAGCTGCTCCGTCCATCTCGACAGGCCAAAGCCCATGAGTGCAAAAACCAGGGCCCACAGTCCGGTGACTTCGATGCTCGCGGGCAAGACTTCGAGTCCCAAAAAGCCGATGAGCAGTCCGAGCAATAGCCCCTCTACACCGCGTTGGGCAGAAGGCTGCCGCTGAGCCAGCTTTTGTAGCAAAGGGCCAACACCAAGGCCAACGCTGGCCGCTAGGAGCAGCCCCATGGATATGACATTTTGCTCGTCGGTCACATATGTAGTCGCGTCCGTCAACGGTCCCTCATCAGTGGGACATGTTATGCGGAAACGATTGCGATGTGCGCAGTATTCGTCTGAGGTTTTCCGCGCTACGCGCGGAATCTGCCGGCAAAAAGGGGGGGTGCGGCCGCTATTTCTGCGTACAAGGCCTCCAATGGCCAGTGGGTTGATCTTAGTGCCGGGATAATCGTGCGCCTAGGGTTTATCGATCCGTACAGCGATCTGGTGGTGCAACTGTAACTATAATTGGATCACTAACGATGCTTTATGGGTGCAAGATTGAACTATGGCAGGAAAAAAAAGCGACATCATTCATGGATGACCACCGTTGGTATGGTGCTCGGACTTTTTATTCTCGGCGGCCTCTTCCGTGCGTATATGCAATCAGGGTTGCAGGTGTTGTTGCAGACCCCATGGGCGCTGAAGCAGCTGATCGAGTACAATGAGCTGCGGGGGGAACGCCCATTGTTGGTGGCCCTTTTTCACTCCAGCTGGCGTTGCGGCGTGCTGTTGGTGGGTATGACGATCGTTGGGATACCGCTAGCATTGCTGGTTGCTATGGTATCCCGGTTACGAGTGATCATGGCTCCTGTGATGCGTCTACTCAGTCTTCCGTGGTTCGTGGTGGTGCTATTGCTTCTGCCGTTGGTCTTTCGAGGTGATGAGTCGGCTACATTGGGTAGCTTGGCGGTGGTGATGGGACTTAGCTTAGTTCATCAGACTCAGGAGGCAGCGCGAACAGTACCGAAAATATATATCCACAGCGCGCGGGCTTTGGGGGCTGATACGTGGGAGGTTGTACGATGGACAGTGTGGCCTTTAGCCAAGCGCCATATATTTTTAGCGGTGGCTCGAACAATATCTTTTTCTTGGGGTTATGTAGCAGTTGCTGAATATGTTACTGCAGAACGAGGCCTAGGTGAGCTAATATACAGTGCGCGGCAGTCAGCACAAATGGCTCATGTATGGGTAAGCTTTTCTATGGTCTTGGGATTGTCTTTTGTAACTTACACAGTGATGCATACAATGGTAGTTCGTTTGTATCCCAAGGAGGTTGTTAGTGAGTAGCGACAACAGCATACCTGACTCTTCTTCTCCATCACAAGCGGATATGCTCTCGGTGAGACCCCAGGCTAGGTCTAGGCGGGTATCGGTTGTGAGGGCGTTGCTATCATACCAGTGGGACTCTCAGGACAAGTCACGAGGCTCTCAGGAAAAACAGAGCGTTGCCGATAATAGTCATGAATCCGATGATGCGGAATCATATCATACGACGGAGGATGTAAGGTCTCGTGCCATGTCTGAGCACGAAAGGATTGGTGAGCATAAACATTCACTGCTTGATCGAGAAGACAGTTATGGGCCTGAGCACCGGAGCAGCCAAGGAATAGATGATGGCCTCCAGACGGAGAGAGTACAGGGTCGCCACCGTTATAGCGACGACTGGATCGAGGCTGAAGCAGGGAGCCATGATGCTTGGAGTCAGCCTTCGGTCGAGGAACTTCGGATGTCACCGCAGGCTCAAGGAGTGGAGGAAGCCTCTCCGCCGGAGGCTCAGTCAAGGTTGCCTGGTCAAATGGTTTTGAGTACATCGGATGAGGCTTGGGTTCGCTCCGTGCGTCGTTCGTCAGGTGTAGAAGGTCGTACGCCGTCGTCGGTGTCCCAGGAAGTATGGGGTCGCCGCCCTTCAGATGTTGAGGACCGAGTGTTGCCGCCGGTATCCGAGGAAACTTGGGCAAGCCCCGCCCCTCGCTCTTCAGGAGTTGAGGGCCATACATTGTCGTCAGTGCCTGGAGAAGTGCGTGGCCGCTCCACCCGCCGCCCCTCCGGTGTTGAGGGTCACGCGTTGTCGTCAGTGCCCGAAGGCGTCCGTGACCGCCCCGCCCGCCGCTCTTCAGGTGTTGAAGGTCGTACATTGTCGCCAGTATCCGAAGGGGTTCGTGACCGGCCGGCCCGCCGCTCTTCAGGCGTTGAAGGGCGCACGTTGTCGTCGGTATCCGAAGGGGTCCGTGACCGGCCGGCCCGCCGCCGCTCTTCAGGCGTTGAAGGGCGCACGTTATTGCCCGTGTCCGAAGAGGTTCGTGACCGACCACTTCGCCGTCCATCAGGTACTGATGGTCGCGCCCGTCGGTCGTTAGGTGTAGAGGGGCGTACGCCTTCATCGTTAGGGTCGGCATCTCGCCGCAACCGAGCTCTCTCGAATTCGTCGATTGCGTTGTTGGATGAACTATCTTGTCCAACACATTGGCAGCCTCCAGCCATAGAGATGAAGGGGGTTGGGCACGTCTATCGGTCATCCGAGGGTGTCCGTCGAGTGGTCGAAAATGTAGATCTCACTTTTAGATCATACGGCGTGCACGTGGTTTATGGGCCTCCAGGTTGTGGTAAGTCCACATTACTTAGGAGCATGAGTGGTGCTGTTCCTGGTCCTCCAAGTATAATGGAGGGAGAAGTTCGTATATATGGAGAGGTGCGACGAGAGCCGCGGACGGATATTATTCGAGTGGGACCGGAGAACGGGAATCGTCCAGATCTTAACGTGATGGAGAATGTCCTTCTCCCCTTCCGATGGAAGGTTTGGCGCGAAAACTTATCAACTGATGATTGTCTGCTTCGGGCCAATCAGATCTTGGATAGAGTTGGGCTACTCCCGTACTTAAATCGTCGCCCGGGCCAGCTAAGTAAGGATCAAAATATTTGCTTATCCCTTGCTCGCGCACTGGTTCTTCGCCCAAAAGCCCTCCTGATAGATGATATTCTTGACGGTATGGAGTGGGGTCGAAGATCTCCCTTACATAGTCTTCTCAGACTATTGGTAATGCAGCAACCATGTGTTGTTGTTGTTGCCACAAACTATTTACCAGAGGCTTTGGCCCTTGCAGACCGGGTGGTTGTGTTGACCGCTGCCCCTGGTCGCGTATGTTACGATAAAGAGATACCCAAACGTTTGCGTCGGTCAACAGACTGGGTATGCTCACCGGAATTGGCTCGAATGAGAGCAGACATCTACGAGGTTCTTCACGGACCAGAAGTAAGCGGTAGGGTCTGAAAGCTTTCTCCTCCTCCCAGTATCTTTATCGATAAGCCATAACAAGCCTACGGCGTCGGTGCGGGAATCAACAAGTGGTCGCGCAGCGGGGTATAGCCCGGCGTAGAAGCAGTCACTTGGGTTCAACCCAAGTGATTTCTGCTGTATCGGTGACTGGTGTGTTGTTCCGATAAGAGGCGTCTGTGAGTGGTTGAGAAGATTTGTGCTGGAGGCGGGCTGATACTGGTCGATCTGGCGCAGTGAGGTCCCATGTCAGCGTTGGAGTCAGCAGCAGTTATCGCGGCGGATTTTGAGACGAGCGTGCGAGAGCACGTCCGTAAATTACTTGTCAGCGGAAAACTAGAAGTACCACTTCAGCCCGAGGTGGCGGCTAAAGTTATTGCTGCTAGTGATGAAATTTTCGATTTCCGTCAGGTGAGTACACAGGTCCACCGTGATCAAGCACTCGCGGGCCATGTGCTCCGCATCGCCAATTCGGTGGCGATATCCGGCCATTCCAAAATTGTGTCAATTCAACAAGCGTTGGTACGATTGGGGACCCGTCGGGTGAAAGAACTCGTGGTGGCGGTGGCGATGAAGGCCCCCATCTTTTCGTCCAAACGCCATACTCGGTGTGCGGAGTTCATATGGAAAGAGGCCCTTGCCACTTCCTTCTTTGCCCGAGAGCTAGCTCGTCATGCTCGTCGTAACCCTGAAGCAGCGTTCTTGTGTGGTCTTTTGCACACCGTGGGCAAGCAGGCGGTTTTGCGGGTAGTTACAGAACTTGAGTCCGCACAAGGCTGGGATTTACAGGAATCCATAATCAAAGAGACTATCAATGACTTTTATGTATCCACTGGAGAACGGTTGATACGTCCGTGGTCATTGCCATCATCTGTTGCAGAGGCCATACGATGCCACCAACGTCCTGAGGATGCACTTCACCACAAGGATATGGTGACCATTGTAGCTGTTGCTCGTAACATGGCAAATGCGATGCTCCAAGGGGCAAATGCCAAAGAGTTAAGCGAGCTGCCAGATTATGGTTTACTACATTTCTATCCGGATGATGTCGAAAAAATTCTTACCCACCTGGAAGCGGCCCAGGTCTATCTTACAGCAAAGACCACTTGTTGATTCTGTAAGAATCAACAAGTGGTCGCGCAGCGGGGCATAGGCCGGCGTATAAGCAGGAACTTGGGTTCAACCCAAGTGGTGTCTGCTGTAAGGCGTCAGACGAAGCTTAGCGATCCGAGCACGAACGGAGTTATGTATGCAAGATCGAGCACATTATGACTTACTTGTTATTGGCAGTGGACCTGGAGGACAAAAGGCGGCTATTCAGGGCGGCAAAGCTGGTGCCCGAGTAGGTGTCATTGAGCGTAGAAGAGATGTTGGTGGGTATTGCGTTCACTCGGCAACAATACCGAGCAAAACCCTGCGGGAGACAACCCTAGCGCTAGATGTATTTCGAGCCCGAAGTGGAGGGTTGTTTGATTTAGAACTCGCTGAAGGAACGAGGGTAGCCTCGCTACTTGACCGGCTGGAGCGAGTAACTTCTGGCCATGTGGGATTTATATCGGAACAGCTACAACGAAACGGTATTAATGTCATTGGAGGTCAGGCTAGGTTTGTCTCTCCCCACGAAGTTGAAGTTGTCACTATTGAAGGGACAAAAAAAGTATATACCGCAGACAACATTATTATTGCCACTGGGAGCCGTCCTAGATGTCCTGATAACTTTGCTATTGATCATGAACATGTAGTGGATTCGGACTCTGTACTTTCACTCGCATACCTACCCCGTTCGATGGTGGTTTTGGGGGCAGGGGTTATCGGTAGTGAGTATGCATCTATCTTCTCTGCGCTGGGTGTTGAGGTTATGCTGGTAGACCGGCGAGACCGACCGGTGGCTTTTCTTGATAAAGATCTTACGGATGGATTTCAGCGTGCATTTACTCGGCGAGGCGGCGCATATATTCCGGGAGTGGTTCCCACAAAAGTAGATTTTGATGGTGTAGAAGCTCGTGTTGTGCTTGATAATGGCGAAGAGATACATGCGGAAAAAGTACTGTGTTCTTTGGGGAGAGTACCGAACTTGGAAAGACTCCAACTTCAGAATGCTGGTTTATCCGCAAATAGCAGGGGTATTCTAGAGGTTGATAGTTCTCTGCGCTCAGCAGTCTCGCATATTTATGGAGTGGGTGATGTGATTGGCCCACCATCGTTAGCATCATGGGCGATGGAACAAGGGCGACGGGCGGCTAGGAATGCTCTAGGGCTATCGACCACGTCGCACGTTGGCTGCTCTCCTGCCGGCATCTATACTATTCCTGAAATGGCTATGGTGGGGCAAACCGAGGAGCAGGTACGGGAAGAATACAGTGCGGCCATGGTTGGTATGGCTCATTATGCTGAGCTTTCACGAGGTCATATTGCCGGTGTTACCGATGGGCTTTTGAAGCTCATCACAGACCCCAAGGGAGAACGAATTCTAGGTGTGCATATCCTAGGTGAAGGAGCAACAGAACTGATTCATGTTGGGCAGATGGCAATGTTGATGGAGGCTTCACCGGACGTGTTCGTCGAAAACACATTCAATTTTCCAACATTTGCAGAAGGCTATCGGGTGGCTGCACTCGACATAGTAGGCCAAATGGCGAAAGCTCGAAGAAGCGCGGCATGATCGGCGAAGTACCGCATTAGTGTAGCAATCGAAACAAATGATGTCGAAAAACTAGGCAGTCACCGGGGGGCGGGAAGTAGTCACGCTCGACAAGATACTTGCAATTGCTATAAATCTGACACAGCATCTACGAATGTATAGCGTACTTGTACCCCGTGGAGTGTCCCTTACATTGATAATGGCGTGCGTCACAGTTACATCCTGTGGGGACGATGAGAGCAGCGCAACCGAAGCGCTAAACAATGATACTCGTTCGATAGCAGAGTTAGACAGAACTGACCTACAAACAGTATGCACATCTCTGTCTGAAGTAGGAAATGACGCACTTGAAGGTACTTCAGAGGGTCTATGTGGTATGGGTGCTTGGTCTGTGCTGCGGATATCACAAGACATCGTTCAATGTGAGGATATTCGCGCTTCATGTATGGATAATCTGACAAACTCTCCACCGACGGAGGATTTAGATTGTGAAAACATCAATGTTCCATCTAGTTGTAACTTGAGCGTGTCTGAGCTCAATACCTGCTATGATGATTTTTTCGAAGCCTGGCAGGAGTATGTACAGATTTTTACCGTAAGTTGCGAAGAACTAGAACAAGTCACCTCCGAGTTAGCAGGAGCGACGCCTGAAACCCCTGAATCCTGTATGGCTATTGAATCTTCATGCCCAAACTGGGGGCCGAAGGTCCCAGGGGAAGCAGACTAAACTACACATATCAGCGAGGTCTGTGTCTAAGATTTATATGCTTTGTAGGATGAGAAGCATGGTCTATCGGGGGCATGTCTTCCCAGTCGGTCAGCTGTGTTACTCGCTCCGCGGGTCATAGCCCGGCGTAGAAGCAGGAACTTGGGTCCAACCCAAGTGATTTCTGCTGTTGCTAGGACGTTTCTTTAATCTCCGGACATAGTTTAGGGTTCGTCCCTGATTCACCTGAATATCCATTGAGCTATGGTACCTAACTGGGCTTTGCCTTAACAGCCTGTTGATCTAGCCCTGCAGGCATCTATCGGCCGGTCTTTCCGTGAAACATCCTGACCACAAGAAGTCTCTCCTCGGTCGCGTACCGCCAGGTACGCTCGCCTCGTCGTCAGAACGTTTCAC
>JAHQVK010000002.1 GCA_019634385.1 Myxococcales bacterium
AGCTCCCATGCTCGGAGTAATGTTTGTACCCCTTTCTCCGGTACTAGGCGAGACAAGAATAGATAGTAACCTTCGTCCCGAGGAATCGCATCCCGGGAAATCATATCCCACGAGTGCCGAAGAACCACTATTTGTTCGGAATCGACACCCGCCTCCACAAACTTTTTCCGCATGAAGTCGGATATAGCAACCCAACAGGACACAGCTCGAAGCCATCCGGAGAGGTGGAGGCTCTTCAGCATGAGACCAAAAAGTGCCGACTTGAGGATGGACCCTTGCCATGCCCCTGCACATACTTCTGGAATAAATCGTCCCCGAAGGCCATCCGCCATAACTTGGCCCCCGGCCCATGCGCCTCCACCTACGGAAAACGGCCTAAAGTTGTGAATAAACTGGATGACCGGAATGCCAGTATCTAAGGCTACCTTATATACCGCCGGCGAGCCCACTGGATAGAGATTGTGACAAAGAAGGGTATCTGGACGAAAGCTACGAATTCGACTTCGAAGCTCTCGTGCGCTATCCCAATTATAGAACAGTCGGCACATCTGACCAAAGCGGCTCGGGCCTGACGTACCGGTCCAATCAGCGCTATCCCACCATAGCTGTTCAACTTCGTGCCTAAGACTCAAGTGATCAAATATTCGACCCGCAGACTTCTCTTCACCACCTTTTGCTTGATACCGGTTGAACAACTGTAAAATTTTCATCCACAATCCCTATATCTATCTATGAATACAGCAAAATTCACTTGGTTATTCTTACAGAATCAATTCAAGGGGTCTTTGCTGTACAACCTCGTTCGCATCATAGCAAGCATCTACGCTTGACCCTCGAACCGCTGATCATTGGCCGAAATACCCATTACCTCATCATACACACCGTTCATCCGTTCAACTCGCTTTTCCCATAGATACTCCTCTTCTATCCGTTGACGTCCCGCATCCCCCAACCGACCCACAAGTTGGGGATCCGCAGCCAATTCTCTCATGTATTCCGCCATTTGTTGAACGACCACACTTGGCTCGGAAGGCGGTATCGCAAAGCCCGTCTCAGGGGTCACAAATGCGCCTGGTCCCCCCGTATCTACACATATCACCGGTACTCGCGCCGCCATTGCTTCCAGGCAGACAAAGCCCCCTGAGTCGTGAAGGCTAGGATGAAGAAGCGCAGTTGCCGAAGATAATCGGCCCAAAAATGTGGCTCGATCAACAGCACCTTGAAATCTTACTCGGTCGCTCAACTTCAATCGTTGAACCAGTTTTTGTAGCCGAGTCTTCTCTGGTCCCCCGCCAAAAATCTCCAACTGGGCATCGATATCACGACAAAGAGCCATCGCCTTGATCGATAGGTCAACAGCTTTCCAATGGATGAGGCGACCAGCGGCAATGAATAGATGTCTTCGACTACGTCTGGGCTGGCGAGAACCATCCAGCTCAGAAAGTTCCTGGGCGTGCATACCACAGCTGGCAAACTCGCGGGCCTTTCTCGCACCGAGCCGCTCAAGGCAGGCTACTGAGGCTTTTGTTGTACCCAGAGCGATAGAGGCACTTCGAACCGTCGTTTTCATCGCCGCACTCCGCTCCGCAAGTACCTTGGCCCCAGCTCGAGCACATTCAAGTGCTCGTCCCTTCATACTGAGCGTTGACATCAATGGTCTGGGAGGATCTTCCCCCCCGCCCACAGGCCCAAAAACGAATGGCAGACCAACGCTTACGAGCGAGCTCGGGGTCCAGTACCTCGCATATGTCACGTGGTGGAGAAGATCGGGCTTGAAGGAGGCTATGTCCCGCTCAGCCCATCTAGCGAGCTGAGATTGCCAATAGTGGTAATAAAATTGGATCGAGAGAGCCTTGATACCATGGTTATATGGTGACTCCTCGGTCCCATAAAAAGAAAAGCTCAAACCAGGTGTTCTACCCTTTTCCGCGAAGTAACGCTCAATAGCTAGTTGGCTGCAGCGGTGCGTCAACACCCGAACTTGGTGATATCGGGCCAGGGCTGTCGCCCATGCCCAACCAACGCCCGGTTCCGAGCCGGCGTTAGGACGACACGAAAAAGCGGACAATACAATTTTCATAACTATCTCCATGTAATGTAACAGCAAAGACCGCTTGAATGGTCCGGCTGTATCAAAAAGACACTCTTCAATTGCTCACACAGTACGGCAGAGCGAGGCATAGTTGCCGCAGCTTAACTTCAACCAAGCCGGTTTATCCTCTATTGGGTGAGACCCCTTTAGTGCTGAGTAACGAGTCGGCCATATCAAGTCACCCGCAAAGATCACTCCTCCCTCCATAACAACTGTAATGAGACCACATTCTCATGCCCCCATCACGAGCCAGAGCGAACATGCGCCGAGCCCCTGGAGGACAATAGCCTCGACATAAGACAACCTCTACCAATAGAGCCGAGAAGACGTCTCCCATCTTCCCAAGCGCCCACACCACACTCATGTCACCAGCCCTGTAGAACCTCATGCCAAGCACCCTATGATAATGCACGGTCCTCTAGTCCGCGCGCACCCTTCATTACGCCCAGGATAAATGCTGCATTACCAAATAAGTATCTGCGCCATAACCTCTTCGGTTCTGTCCCCAGCCTGAAGGCCCACTCGAGACCACGATCCTGAAGCCAGGCCGGAGCTTGCTTTTTGAGACCCGCGTGAAAGTCAAACGCGGCCCCTACCCCTACCAACGGCCCCGGAGCTCGATCCCTAAATCTCTGAACAAAATGGTCTTGCTTTGGAGTCCCTAGCCCCACCCAAATGACATGGGCACCGGAGTCCCTGAACCGCGTCTCCAACCCGCCTTCTTCAGCCGGCGTGAGGGCGCGAAACGGTGGAGACTCTGAGGCGATAATATTCACCCCCTCTAAACGAGACTCTATGCCACTTTTGAGGCGCTTGAGCACCTCTGGGGTTGATCCATATAGATAGTGACGCAATCCCACTTTTCTTCCGAGATCCATAACGTCCAGCATGAGATCCGGCCCATACACCCGACGTTGGCACTCCGAAAAACCTAGTTTCTGGGCTAACCAGACCAGAGGCATCCCATCCATTAGGTTGAGATCCCCCTCGCCAATCAGTTTTCTAAAACCCTTGTTCCGCATTACCAATGAGAGTGTGTAAGCGTTACACAAGTGCACGGATGCCTTACGACCCTTCAGGCAAAACTTCACGAGAGTCTTAGCCGCCTCCTTGGGCGGCAAAGCATCTATTCGGGTACCGCAGACCTCAAAGCCTGGGATTTTGGTTTCCTCGTCTTGCATCATAATTTTCTCTCACTCACAAGGAGGCTGTCGCACATTCTTTTAATAGCCTGTCTCTTCTTTAAACATATTGTGATCGATATATCCAGGGAAACGCTCTCGTACCACGCAGACACAATGCAAGCAAAACCTGTAAATGTATCCAACTATCGCAAATCCATCTCTTCAAACCTCCACCTCCGCAGAAAGCCGACATCACCGGGTGTCAGACAACCACTAGTTATGACCTCCATAAAATCATCAAAACGTCTGTCTCGGAGATCTATACCCTTTCCATTCAATGAGGCTATGCGGAAGACAAGACACCGATCCTCAACACTAAGGCGTGTATTTAAGCTCCGGCTGCAGAGATGACGCCGTAGCACTCGTGTGTGAGGGGTCGGCCACGGAGTGAGGGTACTAGATGTACAGGGCCGAGGGGCCCGAATGGGGGGGCGAAGCCACAGACCCCTCACACATGTAGAAAACAAGTCAGAACCCGGTCCGGAGGTTAAATACATGCCCTAATGGCGGCGTAAGCCCGGGCGTGATCAGCGAGTCAATTCATACAGCAAAGACCACTTGTTGATTCTGTAAGAATCAACAAGGAGGCGCGCAGCGGGCCATAACCCGCGTAGAAGCCGGAACTTGGGTTCAAACCAAGTGATGTCTACTATCTCATCACCAATATCTTCACAAACGGGGCTGAGATTGTGATGCCCACTGCAGTTTCGCTGTCAGAGCGTATCACGAAAAGCCGGGCTCGATAGCTACACTCATGGCTAAATCAACTGGCTGTTAGGCCAGTTACAGCGATCGGTCAATACAAGAACATCGTGATGCTGAGCCAAATTCGAGGCCCAAGCCCAACCAATACCCGGCTCTGAACCCACTTTTGGTCTACACGCAAAGGCTGATACAACCAGTCGCATCGTTGCCTCATCAAGAGGGCCAGTTCACCGTACAACTATGCCCGCAACGATCCCGGCCACAGTAATGACACTCGCCAGTAAACTCATACCGTTGCGGGCCAACCAAGTTCTTCGAGGTACAAATATTTGATCACCGGACTCAAGTTTGGGCACAGACATCGCCGCCACCTTAATATTGGTGGTCACCTCTCGGCCCTCCCGTCTTATTCGAACCGCGGTGAGATTACCGTCGGGTCGAACCCCTCCGGCTCTGGCAATGGCATCCGCAAGGTTTGTCGTATCATCCACAAAGTAGACGCCAGGCTCCGTGACCGCCCCCAGTACCCGAACCTTGCGTAATACTCGCACATACACCGTCTGGTTCGGCAGCTGCTCCTCATACCGGCGGGTCAACAGTGCCCGTAGCTCACCGGTATTGAGCTCAAGGATCTGCAATCGACCGAGAAACGGCAGCGGAACTTCGCCGGTGTCGTCGATCTGAAAGGTTCCGCCCCGATCTGGCTCTCGCGAAAATCGGACCTCTATCGCATCACCCGATTTGGGAGTCACCAAAGCGGACGCCGGGCCGGAGAAGAGGGGACGGCTGGAGGACGAGGCACAGGCAGAGACCAGGCACAAAACTCCGGTCAGCCAGATCCATCCCTGCCCGGGCGAGAGCGGTCTAAAAGGTGGCTCGAAAGACTCTAGAATAGATACAAACATAATATATATCAGGCCAGACCACGAGGTACTTCAGCATCGTTCATAATCACCCCAAGCACCCGAGCACCCACCCGGTCCAGACGGTCCAAAGTTAGCTCTAATGCGTCCCGGGTGGTGATGCGTGAGCGCACAATGAGGATAACGCCGTCAGTGATCGCCGCGATCTGCGCGGCCTCCACACTGAGGTTGATCGGGGGGGTGTCCACTACCGCAAGGTCCACATTGAAGGCCACCGCATCAAGGATTGATCGCACCGTCCGCAGGAACTGGCGGGAGGCGCTGGCCACTTTGCCGCAGGGAATCAGAAAAAATCCCTCGGGGGTCGGCAGGGCGAGCGATTTCAACGCGAGTTCGATCTCTTCTTCGCTCTCCATAAGTTCACCCAGACCGGGTTGGTTGGGGGGGACCTTCATAAGTTGACTCAATCCCCGTTGACGGAGATCTCCGTCGATCAAGAGGGTATTTCGACCTTCTTGGGCCGTTTCACGGGCCAGACCGAGGGAACAGAAGGTCTT
This sequence comes from Myxococcales bacterium, assembly GCA_019634385.1. Classification (GTDB taxonomy): domain Bacteria; phylum Myxococcota; class Kuafuiibacteriia; order Kuafuiibacteriales; family Kuafuiibacteriaceae; genus JAHQVK01. The sequence continues at coordinate 5,402 of JAHQVK010000002.1, forward strand.
GCCTTCACCCGAGCCCGGACTGGTCACCGCAATGGTGCGAATTCGATCTAGACCAGCGCTTTGAAGGTCAAGCGATAGGGCTCGCAAGGCATCTGTCGCCCGGTCTTCCACCGGCTTAGTCCCGCTGAAGCCTCGGGTAGCCGCCCTGATGCTCCATCTGGGCCGCAGCGGGGGCACAAACGCGAGGATAGGGAGGCCCCAGCTGCGGAGCTCTCGTTCGTCGAGCAGTTTGTGACCGGAAAGCTCCAGCCATAAGACGACCAACAGCCCAGCCCCCAACCCTAAGAGACTCGCCAGCGCGAGGGTCAGCTTCCGATTGGGAAAAGAGGGCTTGTACGGCAGAAACGGCTCGTCCACTACATGAACGCCGGGGAGCGTCAACACTTCGGCCACTTCCGCCTCCTGGCGGCGGGTTTGTAGAAACCGGAACAATTCTTCGAGGCGATCCACCTGACGCTGTAGTCGGGTGCTCTCCACCACTCGCTTCGGAACCCTTGCGATATGGCGTTTCTGCGTCGACAGCACCCGGTCAATAGATTGTAGTTGAGCAGTGAGAGAGCGATGGTAACTTTGGGCTGAGCGCAAAATCTCGCGTTCAAGCTCGTGGATCCGCTCGGTCATCGCCGATAGCTCCACATTCTTTCCTCCCCGTCTGGACGCTAACTTACTGCGTTGGTCTTCAAGCTCCACCAGACTCTCCATCAGAACCGAAATTGGGCTATTGACCCCCTGGAGAAAGGTAGGAAAGCTGGCTAGGCGCCGGTAATCGTGAGAGTTTGAAGCATCACCCGTCAGCTCATTCAGCCGTTCGCCGAGGGCTTCGTGCTCTGCTTCGAGCAACTGACGCTGCGCTATGAGGCTCGCCCGCTGCTTCACCGCTTCCGTAGCCTGCTCACCTAAAGCCACCGCGTCAGACGTCTCCTGATACCCTCGCAGCTGCTCTTCGGCCTCACTCAGTTCCGAGCGCACCCGCTCCACCTGGCTCCGCAAAAAGCCCGCAGCAGCAGAGGCCTCGGTGCTCTGAAGGGATTGGCGCACTCGTAGGTAGCTCGCTTGCACCTCAGCGCACAGCATCTGCGCCGAGCTCGCCGAGCCCCCCTTGCACGTCAGCTTCACCACTTCCGCTTGACGGCGAGCCAGCCCGGCCTCGAGGCGAGCGGTGGTTATATCCACCGCTTTTGCAAACGGTAATACCTCCAGATCTATCTGTGGGTACTCGAGCAAAGATGGCACATCAAAGGACATGCCCCCTAGCCTCATCCGTGTCCCCGCGGAGGCTTTGGACAATACTCTACCGGTTGTCAAATCGGTACCTACATACAATTCATCCCGCCGGACTATCCGGTAGCGTCCTTCTATCGCTCGACCACTATCGAGACTAAAGCCGTTCAGTACTTCGGAGGGGGCATCAATGCCCCACGGGGCATCCACCTGGATCTGCAGATGGAGCGCTTCCACTACTGGTGTCACCACCCGGCGACCAAGAAGGAGCTCCACCTCAGTCTCCGTCTTCCGAGCTCGTCCCAAACGATCAAGTAGCGCCAAGGCTTCACCAGAGGTCGACGACTCACTCTCCGCATCAACCAAGAAAGATGCCTGCGATTCGTACACGGGGGGGAGGGACAAGACGATGCCCCCAACAACAGCCGTCACTACCAGCGCCACCCCTGCCAATACCGGCCAGCGACGCTGGAGCATACCCAATACATCAAAAGAGGTCTCCCCCTGCTCCGGCATAGAACTTGGTTTCAGAAAGGCACGGGAAAAGGCATGACCAACCCGCTCCGACAACCCTCTTGGCTTTGCTATTCGAGCCCCTGACTCTGGGGGCTGCATCACATGCTGTACAGCAACCGATGGGTTATTGTTAGAATTTTTTGTATCATTTCCCATATCGTTATGCCGCTGCACCTCAGCCAAGATTTAGCTCAAGCGAACTATCCAATAAATATATTTCTTCCGGAACACGTCAATCTCGAGGAGTCAAGCTTCTCCCGTATCTTGTTGTAATGTCTTACTTTAAAGTTGACGGAGGAGATGGGGGGAGACTGGACACAATCTAATGCTTTCCACCCCAAAAGAAGGAGTGTGTTCCATATATATATACAAGCAACACATGAAACACTCAAATCCACCTATTTATCCACAGGAGTCTTACAGCGAAGACCACTTGATGTGATTCTGGAAGAATCAACAAGGGGGCGCGCAGCGGAGTTTGGCTGATGAGACCATTCTTGGACTACAGCAACCCAAAAGGCATTTCCGCATCGTTCATGATCACCCCAAGCACCCGAGCATCCACCCGGTCCAGCCGATCCAAAGTAAACTCCAGCGCCTCGTGCGTAGTGATTCGGGGGCGGACAATAACAATGACACCATCGGTGATGGCTGCTACCTGAGCAGCCTCCACACTGAGGTTGATGGGAGGGGTGTCAATCACCACCAGATCTACGTTGAAAGCCACGGCATCGACAATGGCACGAACAGTCCGTAGAAACCGGCGAGGGGTCCGAGTCATACGCCGCGCAGGAACCAGTGGGGTATCGTCAACTGGTTCCGAGTCGTTTCCCATAGTCGCCTTGCCGTCGCTACTTTCGGCCGAGCTTCAGGCCCCGGAACCAAACGGTGGGTATGACAACACCCAACGCCTGAGGTCATCAACCGTGCAGAGGCTAGCTACGACTGTAATCTGAGAGCAATGTATTAACTCCTCGTTGCTGGGGAAAGAAGGCAAATTGCTGCCGAATCCGGCACAACGCAGGTACCGTCAATATCACTAGCAGCAGATCAAACCATGGTGATATATATGCTACGTAGAGAACATCAAGAGCCACATGTTCGTACATTTTTCCTTCATCGTCACGCTGACTAACTTGCCACAAACCAGTGATCCCCGGTTTAACATCGTGTCGTCGATGTGCCCACTCGTCGTACCGTTCTTCGACAATGTGGACGAGCTCCGGTCGCGGTCCTACGATACTCATATCACCGATCAGTACATTAACAAGCTGAGGTAGTTCGTCGAGGCTGGTTGCGCGAAGAAACCGACCTATCGGCGTATGTCGGGGATCACGGTTGGTCTTGTGGGTTTTTCTGCGTTCCGGACCATTAAAGGGTGATCGTCGTTTCCTCCGATCATGGTGCATCGTACGAAACTTGTAGATGGTAAAGGGCACACCACCCCTACCCACCCGCTGTTGCTTAAAAATAATTCCTGGCCCAAGATCCCAGCGAATCAGCAAAGCAACCAATCCAAGCACCGGCGACAGAAGAATAAGTAACAGAGCGGCGAAAACGCGATCTACAAGCGGCTTTATCCAGCGTTCATAGTTTCCAACGGAACGCTGCCCGATGATAACGGTCGGCCGACCATCCTTACCCTGCGTGATGATGGCAGAGCTAGAACTTCCCGCGTCCAAAGAACGCGGTTCGGATAAAAGGAGTCCGAGCATGAGCGAGCTATCTTGAGATTTCATCAAATACTCTCCAACCAACGAAGAGATATTTCCGTCCCTCCGATGCATTACAAAATGTACCCAGTCTTTCCACGAACATAGTCTTGTCAAACAACAGGAAAGGACTACGAGGACCGTACTGCAGTTGTTAGCCAGATATTGTCAAAGCAATTTTTTTCGCTCATTCGCACTCAATATATTAATGAGTACTCGTATTAGCCGTTGATTGAGTAGAGCAATCAGTGACCACAATTTTGCGTCGCTATCAGGCACATGCAGCATAAATCCCTTGGGTTGAACCCAAGTTCCAGCTTCTCCGCGGGACTATGCCCCGCTGAGTGCCCCCTTGTGGATTCTTACAGAATCGATTCAAATGGTCTTTGCTGTACCAAATCCAGGCTTTTGAGAGTCATACTCAGTATCTCACAAGAGCTTGCTGCTGAACTTGCTAAGGCCTGTCTTCAAACTCCGGCTGCGGGAATGACGCCGTACCCCGTGTTTGTGAGGGGGCGGTCCGGGAGGGAGGGTGCTGGATGCACCGGGCTGAGAGTTTGAAAACACGCCCTAAGAAACCATCACGAAGAGCTCTTGCTATATAAATGTACAGTTTCGGAGGGTGACTAGCCATAACTAGCTGACTAGGTACAGCAGGAACCACTTGAGTTGAACCCCAGTTCCTGCTTCTACACCGGCCTATGCCCCTCTGCGCAACCCCTTGTGGATTCTTACAGAATCAATTCAAGGGGTCTTTGCTGTACGCTCGGCGGAGCCTCGCTGCGCAGGCATGAGCTGAGCTAGGGCGTGTCTTTAAACTCCGGACCGTGTTCTGACTTGCTCCCTGCGTTTGTGAGGTCTCGGTGGCTTCGACGCCCTTTCGGGCCCCTCAGCCCGAGACATCCAGCACCCTCCCTCCGGGGCCGAACCCTCACATACCCGGGATACGACGTCATCTCCGCAGCCGGAGTCGAAAGACACGCCCTAGTTCAGCACCCACAAATATCCTTTTTTTCTCTCCACGAAGAGTTTGCGTAATGATGATTGCGCATATTGGCCCAACTGTAGCCATGAGGCTCAACATCGACAACAAGTTTTGTTTCAGGTAACACCATCATCAAAATGAACAATAAAATAAATAGCTTATATGCTTATAATACTCACAAAAACCCCACTCCACGACTATCCTTTCTTTTCTTCGCGAAGAGTTTGCGCAATGATGATTGCGCATATTGGCCCAACTGTAGTCATGAGTTTCAACAGTTCCAATGGACCATTTTTCAAGCAGCATAAAATGAAAGATACAGCAAAGACCACTTGAATTGA
>JAHQVK010000048.1 GCA_019634385.1 Myxococcales bacterium
CCATGTGTGTAGCTATCGAGGCCGGCTTTTCGTTAAACGCTCTGACGACGAGGCGAGTGTACCTGGCGGTACGTGACCGAGGAGATACTTCTAGCAGGCCATCGGAAAAGTGAGTTAAGCGCTTCGCGGGTCCTTTTTCCGTGGAACGTCTGGACCGGCTTCGCCTTTCATCGGTTGCATACGCCCGGTATGCGCCCACTTCATCCAGAGCGTTCCAGGGAAAAGATACTACGCGGATCACCCATCCCACTTTTCCGATGGCCTGCTAGGAAGTGTCCTTTAAGCTCTGGGCCGCGTTCTGCCTTGTATCCAGCGTGTGTGCGGGGTCGGTGGCTTTGCCCCCTTTCGGGCCTCCTTGGCCGACCCCTGACACCCTCGGGCTACGGCGTCATCTCCGCAGCCGGAGTGTAAAGGCACGCCCTAATATGAGGGTCTTGAGTATCGGGGGCTTGGGGAGTTGGCTACCATCATTTATCTTGCGAGTCTGTTGAGCCGTGACTATGAGTTATCCACTATCCTCCGCGTATCTTTATTTCTTTCGTGGGAAGGTACCTCTCTTACATCTGAAGATCGACAAGGTAGAGTTCCTGATGGGGCGGGGCATGACAAACGATGTGGTGGTACCGGACCCATCGGTGCCGGAATTAGCTGCACGGTTGATAGTTCGGGGAGATGAACAGTATGAGCTCCAGGATATTTCCGGAGGACTCATCCGACTCAATGGGGCTGCACCTAAGGACCACTACATGCCGGTAAGATTTGGAGATGCGATCCAATTAGGGGTGTACACATTGATCTTGGATCGCTGGTGGCGGAAGATGGACCGCGAGCGTTCTCGCCAGACCAGGCGAATGAGTGAACCCCACTTTGAACGGGGTTTCTCTTCCTCGGCGTGGCTGCGGTGGCAAGAGCGGTTCATAGAACTAAGGACCGATCAGACCTTTTCGATTGGTTCTGAGGCCGATAATGATCTGGTGCTTCAGGATGGGTTTGTTTCGGGCTACCATTGTCAAATCCTGTATATGGATAGTGGGTGGCGGATTACGGACCTCCACTCCACGAATGGCACCCGGGTGAACGGCTTGAAGGTTCAGCACGCGGAGCTTCGTCAGGGGGTGACGATCGATGTGGGGTCTGCGTCTCTTGGGTTTGCTCAAAACAGGGATGAGATTCCGGCATCTACCCATGGAATGATTGCGGAATCTCCGGCGATGCGTGGTGTGTTTCGCCTTGTTGAGCGTTTTGCTGAGTCTCAAGAGCCGGTGGTGGTACTCGGAGAGTCAGGGACTGGCAAAGAAGGCATATCCCGAGCGCTTCATGACGCATCATCCCGGGCTGAGGCTCCATACATAGCGCTAAATTGTGGTGCGCTCGCGGCATCGATTATTGAATCTGAACTCTTTGGTCACGTTAAGGGAGCGTTTACGGGCGCACTCACCGATAAAAAGGGGGCTTTTGAAGAGGCTAGTGGGGGGACGCTCTTTTTGGATGAGATCGGCGAACTTCCGTTGGAGTTGCAGCCGAAGTTACTCCGAGTATTGGAGACCCAACGGGTACGACGGCTAGGTAGTACTACAGAAATCCCTATCAAGACGCGTATTGTTGCGGCCACTCATCGAAATTTGGTGAATTCGATAGCAGCGGGTCGGTTTCGGCAGGATCTATTTCATCGCTTATATGTGTTGATAGTAGAGATACCACCACTGCGCGAACGCCCTGAGGATGTTCGAGCTCTGATTCGCCATTTTCTGCAATTGGATACCACTATCCCTCCAAGAGCACTTTCGGAAGATGCTCTTGGAGGATTGCTGGCCCACACCTGGCCAGGGAACGTACGTGAGCTACGGAATGTCATAGTCCGGGCTCTGCTTATCTCCGAGGGTTCGTTGCTTACTGCACAGGATCTTCATTTCTCCGGGGAGGCATTCAATAGCGCGGCAAAGGGATCCGCAGAGGGAGTGACAACGGATGCGGTGGAACGAGCGCGAATGGTGGCCGCCCTTGAACAGTCGGGAGGTAACCGAGCGGCAGCTGCCCGATCCTTGGGGGTGTCTAAAAGTACCTTCTATGATCGCATGCGGCGGATGGGACTTTGAGGATGATAGGCAGGGTTAGGGCACGTTAACAACCTTTGGCTGTGGAGCTGACGCCGTATCCCGCGGGTGTGAAGGTTCGGCCCCGGAGTGAGGGTACTGGATGTACCGAACCGAGTGGCCCGCAAGGGTGACGAAGCCGCCGAGCCCTCACCCATGTAGGAAAAAAGTTAGAACGCGGTCCGGAGGTTTAAGACACCCCCTAGCAGGCCATCGGAAAAGTGGGTTAGGCGCTTCGCGGGTCCTTTTTCCGGGGAACGTCTGGACCGGCTTCGCCTTTCATCGGTTGCATACGCCTGGTATGCGCCCACTTCATCCGGAGCGTTCCACGGAAAAGATACTTCGCGGATCACCCATCCCACTTCTCCGATGGCCTGCTAGGACATGGGGGTGGTTGGTCCGATGTGGGTGCGATAAGGCTCATCCTCTGATAGGAAATCATGTTCATCGCGTGCTTCGGCCTCCCACGATTTCATGGATGCCAGGGCACAAATGGTGTCTCGATATGCGGCGGCGACTGGGGGAAGTTCCACACCGTATGTGATGAAGCGCCATACAATTGGGGCATAGAAAGCATCTGCGGCAGAAAATGCTCCGAATAGCATAGGACCAGCGTGGGCCCATTGGTTGCGGTAGGTGGTCCAGATTGCGATGATTCGCTCCGTCTCGGCCTTTACCTCGGCGTTCCATCCCCGACCTGGAAGCTGTGCTTCGATGTTCATGGGCATCTGAGCCCGGATATTCGGAAAGCCGGCATGCATTTCTGCACATATGGAGCGAGCTACGACCCGAGCTTCGCGGTTTCGAGGCCATACGCCAGCATCGGGGAATTTTTCCGCCACATACTCCGTGATGGAGAGGGTATCCCAAATAACAAGACTATCGTCTACCAGCACTGGCACGCGCCCAGCTGGGGATATAGAAAGGACCGATGTCTTCCAATTGGGGTCGGTAAAGCTTAGCTTTTCCTCCTCAAAAGGAATGGCTAGTTCACGAAGCAGTAGCCAAGATCGGAGCGACCAAGATGAATAATTCTTGTTCGCAATGAGCAGTTTCATATCCCTCATCCTCGCACAAAATGAGGTCGAGGGGGAGTGTGGTGCAGACCCACCACACTCCCTAGTCCATATAGATGAAAAGAAACCTATCCGATTCTTAGCCTAGGAGCTGCAGAGCCAGCTGACCTTGGACATTGGCTTGAGCCAAAATTGAGACCGAAGCCTGCTGAAGGATCTGATTCTTCGAGAAAGAAGCGGTTTCAGAAGCGAAGTCTGCATCCATGATTTGTCCACGAGCTGCAGCAACGTTTTCAGCTGCTGCCGCAAGTGAAGACACGGCGTTGTCCAACCGGTTCAGGAGAGCACCGATGGTTGACTGACGGCCATTGAGTTGACCGATAGCATCATCAATCGAAGAGATGGCCGTAGTTGCGGTGCTCTGACTACTAAGGTCTAGGTTGCTAGCATTGGTAGCCTGGAGCGTACTTACTGTTTGAGCATCCTGTGCACCGATGGCGGCCTCAGAGCTACCAGAGATGATGAAGGAAGACTCTGATTCCAAAGATAGAGTTCCCGTCCACGTAGCGGCGGCAATATTGGCTACTGCGGAACCAGTGGTGATGATGTTTCGGCCATCCACACCGGTCAGAACCAGTTGATCGCTGCTGTCTATTGAGGCTTGGACGCCAGTGGCAGAAGAAACTGCGTTAATTGCATCCCGAAGCGACTGATCAGAGTCGTTGGCGAGGACGGTGACCGCACCAATATCAACCCCATTGATGGTGATACTGCCCGCAGCGTTGGTGCTGGCGGTTATTGCTGCCGTACCAGTCACAACGGAAGCATTGGCGGTGGCCGTTACTCCGTGATCGTTCGTGGAGGCATTGATGGCATTCGCTTTTGCGATAGCAGAGACATCGTTGCTACCGCTGGAGAAAACGTCATCAGCGGCCACTGATGCACGGACAGCAAATCCGTTGAGAGTAACTTCACCGGCAGCAATCGTGGTAGTATCTACGGTACTGGTGGTAGTTGTATAGATAGATCCTAGGTTGAATGAACGGGTGCCAGCTAGAGTGAAATCGATCGTTTCGTTCTGATAAGCTCCGACCTGGAACGAAAAGTTTGAGAGGCTTCCGTCAAGGAGGTTGGTGCCGTTATAAGTTGTTTGCTGGGCGATCCGATCAATTTCGGAGGATAGGGCATCAGCCTCTTGCTGAATTGCAGCCCGGTCGCTGGAGCTAACCGTATCTGACGATGATTGTACTGCCAACTCACGCAGGCGTTGAAGCATGGACTGCTGCTCAGCGATGGCTGATTCAGCAGTTTGAACCAACGAAATGGTATCGTTGGCATTTCTTACCGCCTGGTTGAGACCGCGGAATTGTGCCGTCAATCGGTTAGCAATAGCTAGACCTGCAGCGTCATCTTTAGCGGAGTTGATTCGCAAACCGGTAGATAGACGCTGAAAGTTTTGAGCGAGTGCCTTCTGGTTTTTATTGAGGGCACGAGCTGCTGTCAGAGTTGAGGTATTGGTAATGATATTTAACGACATGGATTTTTTCCTCCGTGAACTTCCCACGTGAGAGACCACTTCTTGTGGTCGGTTTTCTCAAACGACGCTTCGCTCGGGATGCGTTGTTGCGCCGCTGTTTATAGAGTCGGGTTCAGGGGATCTATTTTTAGTGCACGACATGGTTTCGCCGATAAGTCGACTCTGACTGCTACAGCCCAGCTTGAGGCAGCAATAAAGACCTTTGGCTACGGATAGGCCGATGTCTAAGCGGGTGCGGGGAGATTGCGATTTTCTAAGGATTAAGCTTTTAAGTGCGTTTTGTGCTGCGTCTGAAGTGATAGATAGGTTTAGATGCAGTGAGAAAGATGGATACGCATGTGACGAGCAGATAAGATATGAGGCGCAGAATAAGATGTGGCCCGTCGACGAGATATAACTCATCGATGAGATGTAAGTCGTTGGTAAGATATAACTCGTAGATAAGATGTAACGAGTTGATCAACAAGAAGAGGCGGACCCGGGCTATACCTGGGTCCGCCTTATAGTTAGGTTAGTGCCATACGCAGGATACGATGGCTTGGTTGAGCTTTAGCCGATAAGCGTAAGCGCGATCTGGTTAGCAACATTTGCCTGAGCAAGCATCGCTGTTGATGCTTGCTGGAGGATTTGGTTGCTAGAGAACTGAGCGGTCTCTGCAGCGAAGTCTGCATCACGAATTTGGCTTCGTGCAGCATCGATGTTTTCCGAAGCAGCAGCTAATTGAGAAACAGCAGCGTCCATCCGGTTGAGAAGTGCACCCAAACGTGACTGCCGATCAGAGACAGCTCGGATAGCATCATCCAAGACCTCAATAGCGGTCGTTGCTCCCGCCTGAGAGGTGAAGCTGAGGGTATCAACGTTCACCGAGTTGAGGGTGGTGATATTACCCGTCAAACCGATGCGGGCCGCAGTGCCGCCCACAATTACCTGGTCTTCGGACTTGAAGGTCAGCGTACCGGTGTAGGTAGCGGCACCTACGTTGAGGGTAGCACTACCAGTTGTGATGATGTTTCGACCATCAGCTGCGGTCAGAACCAGGTTGTTGGAGCTATCAACGGATGCTTCAACTCCGGTAGCGGAAGCTACCGCGTTGATTGCGTTGCGGAGTGCCGAATCAGCGTCGTTGGCTAGGACTGTGATTGCTCCCAGACTTACACCATTGATGCTCAGCGCACCAGCAGCCAGGGCTTGCGCAGAGATTGAGGCCGTACCCGTGGTGACGGATGCGTTCACTTCCGCGGTTACCCCATGGTCTACGGTGCCCTCGTTGATGGCGACGGCCTTTGCGATCGCTGAAGCCTGTTGACCACCACTTGAGAACGGGTCGTCGGTAGTGGCGGTGGTTCGTACGGCGAAGCCGTTGAGGGTGACTTCACCCAGGACCAGGTCGTTGGTGTCAACCGCAGTCGAAGTCTCGCTGTACACTGAACCTAGGCTGAACGACCGAGCACCACGGATGGTCAGAGATACCGTCTGGTTCTCATATGCACCAACCTGGAACTGGATGTTCGAAAGGCTTCCGTCGAGCAACGCTCGGTCGTTGAACGCGGTTTGGGTAGCAATGCGGTCAATTTCGGAGATCAACGCGTCAGCCTCTTGCTGGATGGCCTGACGGTCCTGAGCGACATACGAGTCACTTGCAGCCTGGACGGCCAACTCACGGAGACGCTGCAGCATGTTGCCCTGCTCGTTTAGAGCAGCCTCTGCTGTTTGTGCTAAAGACGTAGCGTCGTTAGCGTTACGTACAGCCTGATTGAGACCTCGGACCTGTGAGGTCAGGCGGTTGGTAATAAACAGGCCAGCAGCATCGTCTTTAGCTGAGTTCAACCGGAGTCCGGTAGAAAGTCGCTTAAAACTTTGATTCAATGCCGCACTGTTCTTGGTGAGTGTGCGCTGAGTGTTGATGGACGGGACGTTACTCTTAATCGTTAGCATTGTTCCTCCGTGGAACCTTTCTGTGGAGCGTCGCTTCTTGCGATGCTCCGTGGACCCCGTCATGGAGTCGCAATAAAGATTCGGCGGGCAGGCGCTAGGATTGAGGGTGGAGCTCTCATGAAGTGAAAAGGAATGCCGGCACCGTATCCTTACGAAACAGTATCGATAAAGATAGATATATCAAATACTTAGTTCGGATGTTTGTGGGGATTGGTCTGCCGGTAAGATGATTAGGTAGGTCTTGGTAGATAAATATCAGATAGTGTTTCTATGGTAGCTCTTGTTTAATGAGCTTTATGAAAAACGGGTGGCCTTTAGAGCCCGTCTGATGATGTTGGGGGGGTGAAAATACGCTTGATTGTAGTGGGGCGTGATCGGAATGACCCCATCTGTCTGGCCGCAGATGACTATGTTCATCGCCTTCGTCGGGCAGTGACTTTTGAAGTGGTAGAAGTAAAGGAGACCCCACTCCGAAAAACGGTTTCCCCTCAAGTGGCGAAGGCAGAGGAGGCAGGGCGAATATATAAGGTCCTCGAACCGACGTTTCGTTCGGTTGCCCTCGATTGTTCGGGCCGGGAAATGAGCTCCGAAGAGCTAGCTGGCTATCTCGAAATGAGTAGGGATCGAGGCCTTCGTGGCCTATCTATTGTGATTGGTGGTCCCAGTGGACTCGACGCTCAGCTGCTGAGGCAGGTGAATGAGCGATGGTGTCTCTCCAAGTTTACGCTCCCCCACCGAATCGCTCGATTGATGATCTGTGAACAGATGTATCGAGCTTATACGATTCTCCGCGGCGAGCCGTATCACAAATGATGAATGGACCAATTAGGCGTGCCCTCATGGAGTGTTTCTTTCCGTTTCAGTGTGGGGCGTGTGAGCAATGGGGAGCGGCACCATTTTGTAGTGATTGTGAGGTCATGCTCGAGGTCCCGACACCTGTAGTCTTACCTGGGTATGACTTTGTGATGGTCCGATACGCTTATGGTGGACCATTGATGGAGGCGGTTCAGGCTTTTAAGTTTCATGGACGTTTCGAATTAGGACTTCCGTTGGGGCGTCGGTTGGCAGAGCGTTGGCCGGTAGAAAAACGACCAGACGTTGTGATTCCTATGCCATCTTCAATTCAGGGCCTGCGGTCCCGAGGATATAGTCCTTCCCGGGAGTTGGCTAGAGCCTTCACATTTCCTGTGAACACCCGAGCGGCCGGACGCCAGGGGCAGCAATCGCCGCAGGTGGGCTTGTCACGAGCTCTTCGGTCTAGCAATCAAATGAAAGCGTTTCGAGTCGACCCGATCGCAGTTTCGGGAAGGGTGGTATTGGTTGTTGATGATGTAGTGACTACGGGGGCTACGCTCGAATCGATGGGAGGAGCCTTACGAGCCGCGGGTGTTCGTTCATGTATGGCGGCTGTATTGGCCCGTTCAACTTAGTCTGCAGTTGTGTCTTGCGGCTTGGCGTACACTTCTTAGGGAGAAGATTGCGTATCACCAAGTCAGTGTATTGACATCATAACTGGCTCTCTTTACATTTTTATGGAACTCTCTTTTTGCAGCTCCATAGGTTTGGGATGACAGTAAAGAATAAAACAGCGGGCAAAGCTTGGTGGGGCTACATCTCTTTGTGCAAAGAGACCAACATGGTGGGACGCTGTCATCTGAAGAGTCCAGGTAAGAAGTCGACCAGCTGTCGACACCACGTTGACCGTATCGTATCAAAGTCTATAAGCGGTTACGATCGCAATGACTCCATTACGACCCGTTTGTCGAAAGCTTCCATTGGTGAGCTTTTCCCCATGAGAATCAAGCTGAAGGCTGCAAGGTATCTCCTGTGAAGACGAAACAGAAAATGGTAAGCAAAGCTACTGGTAACAAAAGCCGGAAAGCACAGGCGAAAACCTCCGAGGGGTTGATAGAGCAAGCTCTGGCGTTGGCGATGGAGATATCGAGAGGGTCCTCAGCAGGATCTTCCAAAAAAGATGCTTCGTCCCGCCGTACGGGTGCGGCCACTAAAGTATCTACGAACTCGGCTAAGATAGCGACAAGGTCGTCAAAGGTCTCTAAAGGTGCACCGTCTGCTGGAAGGAAGTTGGCTTCGGGAGCATCCTCTCGCCCTACAAAAAGCAGTAGTGCATCAACGGGGAGGCTTAAGACCCCTACTTCGGCGAAGAAGACTTCATCCAAACCCGCCAAGAAGCTGACCTCGTCAACGAAGAGGACGGCAGCAGCGAAGAAGGTTTCCGCGGTGAAGAAAGTCGCTGCGTCCAAGGGGGCATCATCAACGAAGGAGCCGGCGGTGAAGAAGACGGCCGCGTCCAAGAAGGTATCATCCGCGAAGAAGCCCGCATTGAAGAAGGTTTCCGCGGTGAAGAAGGCTGCTGCGTCCAAGAGGGTATCATCCGCGAAGAAGCCCGCATTGAAGAAGGCCTCCGCGGTGAAGAAGGCTGCCTTGTCCAAGAGGGTATCATCCGCGAAGAAGCCCGCATTAAAGAAGGTCTCCGCGTCCAAGAAGGC
>JAHQVK010000049.1 GCA_019634385.1 Myxococcales bacterium
CCATTGGGTCGCCCTCTGCGACGGTAATGCTGTGGGTGGAAAACTACTTAAAGAACTTTTAGATGCTAAACAGCAAGCTGCTGGACAACGCCTTGTCATTGCCCGATCCAGTGGATTTCCAAAGTCGTCCCAAGGCAAGACAAACCGGCTCATGAAGCAACTCATACTCGAAGGTGGTCAACGAACTATTATTCAAGATGTTGAATGGCGAAAAATGGCCGCACTAAAAACATTCAAAAAAGTACATTCAGGGCGTGAACTGGAGACATTTTTGCTTCAGCAAAGGCCAAGTCTCCACCTTCAATGTATTCGCGAGATTTTAGATCTAGATGGCTTTACACGTAAAAAAGAACGTTCTCCGCGGGTCAACAAGCCGTCCTTACCTACACCACCACCTCTTACACCTCCAAATATACCCGGCCCTGAAGAAACCTCTTTAACCGACCAAGAGGCCACTTTAACCGACCAAAAGGACCCCAGTCTCCCCGACCGTGTCGAGGTTGGAATACTGTCTAGTCGGCAGCAACAGCCAGCCTATCTCGATATTTCCCAGCTCAAGCGACATGCCGCTTTCATGGGGGCAAGCGGAAGCGGTAAAACGACCTTAGCACTTCGAATTATTGAGCAGTTGTTGGCCCAAGGCATTCCAGCGGTCTTGTTAGACCGCAAGGGAGATCTCGCCGGCTACCGAAAACCCGGCGTTTGGGGACAAAAAGTAGATTTTCCCGGGTCAGTTACCCAACACGAACTTCCGTTGGATAACATACTGGTCACCTTATACACGCCTGGACACAGTGATGGGAGGCTGGCCAACCTACCCTTACTTCCAGCCGATGCCCATTTACTCACTGATCACGAACGTTCTCTCGCCGCTAAGGTGGCTTCAGAATCCCTCACTGGCATGATGAAGTATGGCAACAGCCAGAAAGCCAAAGGTAAAGAGGCCGTTTTGATGCGGGCATTGAGCTACTTGATGCAAGAGCCACAAGCTATCTCCGCTTATGACTTGCTTGACTTCATCAAGGAACAAGATGCCGATTTTGTCACAGAACTGGGCGCGATGGCTAAGTTCCTTGTAGAGCTGTCCCTCGATCTCGAGATACTCTTATCTACACATTCAACCCTGCTAGAGCAGCAAAAAAATGGTCTTGAACTAGGTAGAATGTTGAGACAAACTATAGTGGACAACTCCCTACTTACGCCATTATCGATTATATGCACAAAGTACCTGACCGAAGTAGAAGAGTTTTTTTGGATCGCCCAATTTCTCATGGAAGTCGCCCGCTGGGGTGGAAAAAACCCCTCAGAAAAGCTCCAGAGTGTGATTTTCATCGACGAGGCCGATCAATATCTTCCGGCTCAACGAAAGCCTCCAACCAAACAGCCGATAGAAAACCTGCTTCGTCGCGCCAGATCAATGGGGATTGGCATCATGCTCGGTAGTCAGAATCCGGGTGACTTCGACTACCGCGCCCGCGATAATATTTTATCTTGGTATCTTGGTCGTCTTACCCAAAAGACTGGCATTGATAAGGTCGCGGACTTCTTTTCTCAATCTGGGCACAATGTCTCTGCATTAGCGACCCAAAGTCAGGGCGAGTTCCATGTTGTTTGCGAGCAAAAAGTGAAGCGCATCAAGGCTCATAGAAACTTGGTGTCTTTGCCTTCTCAACTAGGAGTTGATGAAATTGTTCAACTTGCTGCCCTGGGCCCCTGTAAAGCATCAATGCTCATCTAGTACGGGATTTCGCTTCAAAGCGTGCTCTAGGAGGTATGAGTCGTGACAAACAAACTTGACGTATATTGTTCGCTCCAGCAGCCGCGCCTGTTTGGCCGTAGTTTTTTATATCATGGAACCCTAGATCTTAAAGCAATCGACGTTCCAAGCATTGATACCGATGCAAGATTGCAACTAATCAAAAATATAACCCCTACAACCAATTCATTTATAACCCCCGCGATCATATTGGTCGGAAAAGAAAGATCTGGAAAAACTCATCTCCTGGGCTGGCTCTCTCAACAGTTTTCGGAAAAGTCTATCCCAGTCAAATATGTACAGGGTTTAGAGAATATCCCAAAACCGCTCACACGTTCGGTCCATCTCATCGACTCCATTGGCATGCTTTCAACTGATGAAGAACGTTTTCTATCCATCTTCTCTCAACAGAATGAACTACTCGAACAATCTCACAACTATCTCACTATTTTCTCCGTTACACGCCAATTTTTTGATCGCATCCAACGTTATCCAGAATATCCAAGTATCGCAAAGCGTGCACCGATTATCAAGCTGAAACCAGAGATAACCGCCCACCATTTCTGTCTGCTCATAGCCCAAAGACTGAAGTTTCTTTGGCGGACAGCAGAACTCCAAACAGACCAGGCCACTAGCGTAGATCCATTAAAGTTAACCTGGCCAGTGACTGAGCAGAATCGCGAAAAGTGGGCTGAGGCCGTCAATCCGTTTAGCATTAACCAAATAGAGCTCGCAGAGAAACTTTCTTTGAAGCAAGCGCTACGGGCTTTGGATAAGGCTCGCAGGCAAGCACAAATTGAACAACTGCCCGTTCAACCCAAGGTTTTGATGAAACCAGCCCCGCAAAAGGAAGCACCCCTGATGCCGGAGGCACCTCCAGCTTTTGATATAACCCAGCTATTGCCGCTCACTCGTATCACACTGGAAAACTTTCGTGGTGCTCGTTCAGTTGAGGTCGATCTTCACCCTAGAATCACAGTTTTCTTTGCAGAGAATGCGGGTGGAAAGACAACCATTCTCGAGGCAGCGGTTCAACTATTGCTTCCACTCCTCAAGGGTTTACGGAATAGCACGAAGATCCAAGACCTTAGACCAGTGAAAGAAGATTTTGGACCAGCGGAAGCAGATATCCATAGACCAGCAGTAGAACACACAGCGCGCATCAAAGGCAAAGGGACACCAAGCGCCTACACACGAGTGGCTATGAATACAAAGAAAATGCGCTGGGATCTCACTCGTCCTCTTATCATCGGTGATGAAAAATCCATACCCGAAAGTTGGGGTCTAGATGGCCTAGACAAGATTTTCTATGCAGTTAGATCCGATCTTCCTAAACTACCCATATCTTCAGACGAGCTAGAGCAATCCTCGAACAAAACCTTTGATCTTCCACTATTTTTATACTTTGGGGCCAAGCGTTCGCAGCCTGAACTACCAGAGAGGGATAGAAAGTCTAAGGCAAAGACTAAAAATTCAAGATTTGATGCATATGAAAATGCCCTCTCCACAACCAACTTCCTCCGAATATTTGAGTGGTTTGCAAGAAGAGAGAAAGAAGAACGACTTGCACAAGAAAGCAAGGGATCTTCTTATAGATTACCGGCCCTAGAGTGGGTCAGGAAAGCGTTATCTGAGGCTATTCCGACCTGCCAAAATCCACGAATGAACGAGGACTCTCTTCATATGTTGGTCGACTTCACTCCCAAAGAGGGGCATATCGAAACGCTAGATCTTGATGAATTATCGCACGGCTATCGAACTCATTTTTGTATGGTATTTGATATAGCTTGTAGGATGGTACAATTAAATCCTTCGGACGACTTAACTAACAAGCATCGTGGGACAAACACAAGGGCTGTTGTACTCATTGACGAAATTGACTTACATCTTCATCCGGTCTGGCAAGAATCGGTAACAGTCCGTCTCTTGGACGCGTTTCCCAACGCACAATTTTTAGTTACAACTCATTCAGTGCAGGTCATTGGCACACTACACAAGAGTTGTATCCGTAAGCTTTTGTGGAAAGACGGTGAAATTAATATAGCGAATGTTGACTTTGCCGAAGGTGCAAGTGGGGATCGCATCCGTATCGAATTAATGGGAGGTCGGGAGCGTGTGCCCTCGCAAGAGACGGACGGCAAGATCACCAAAGGCATTACGGACTTATTGAAAAAGTATGCAGATCTTATCCAGCAGGGTATCGGGAGGTCATCTGAGGCCAAAAAGATTCGAGTTATCTTAGAGGAAGAGCTAACACCGAATGACCCCAGGTTAGTACGGGCAGAGTTTGAGATCAAACGTTTGGAACGAGTCGCTGAGCTAAAGAAGAGAAAACCGCGATGAAGAACGTGCCGCGTTTAACCTCGGAGCCTATTGGCCTTCAGAATTTTCGAAAAGAGCAAGAGAACGCAGACCGGCAACGAGATTCTGCTGACCTATGGAAGGCTTTTCGTGACACCAGTGCTTATAAAGAACTGCAGGAAGCGCTGCTGGATATTCAGGGTGGTCTCTGTGGCTATTGCGAACGACAGATTGGCCATAAGAAATTTAAGGCCGATAGATGTATCGAGCATGTGGCAGCCAAAAAAGACAATAGGGACCGAACACTCGACTGGAATAACTTAATGATATGCTGCAATGGTGGGACATTAGACAGCCATCCGGAACCACTAGCTCGCCACACTGTGAAGAGAAATCATTCGTGCGACAAAAAGAAAGACCGGCAAAAGATTCCTATAGAATGCGATCCTCGGGAGTTTCCTTGTGAGTGGAGTACATCAGTTGTATCCTTTACAATTGACGGCCGAATGCGTCCAAACGAGCAGACATGTCGAGAGCTGGGTATTGATCCCAAAGTACTAGTTGGTGTTATTGAAAATACTCTTAATCTCAATTGTGAGCGTCTGCGCCAAGCTCGTCAACAGTTATGGGATGAGATAGACCAAGCCAATGATAATTTGGACCAAGACTATGCCGAACAAAAGGACACAGAAGGAGAAATTTTTTTTATTGAGCGGCTTCTTCAAGATCACCTTGATCGAAATGATGATGGAAATTTGCTAGAGTTCTGGAGTGTACACAGACAATCGGTTGAGTACTATATACTACGTCTCCCAGAGCTCAAAAACCATCTCACCATATAACCTTCAGTTGTTAGGATATTTGAAATTGTATCGACTAATTCTAGTTGCTGAGTGAGAGCAGGCGCATATTGATGCCTTCCAATTGTTATGAGGATGAATAAAGACTGTTGCGCGACTGCGGCTAGTAGTTGAAAGGCGAGGTGCGCATGTAGACCCTTTGATGAGAGTGAACCAAGGACTGCGCGACTGCGGCCAGTAGTTGAAAGGCGAGGTGCGCATGTAGAGCCTTCATTAAATACCGCAGCGGGGCCAACCCCTGGCGCTGAACGTTTCGCTTCGGACGCTTTGCCGCTCCTCTGGGTGGAGCGAGTATTCGCCCACAGCCATCGCTCGCTCATCCTATGATGGGCATAACTCCCTGTCTAAGTTGGTTAGGTCGTTGGTCGAATATGCATCGGAAAGCTCTCCACAACCCGCCTGTCCAATGTACCGATGTGACTGAGTTATGGGTGCAAACCAAAGAGCGGTGTACCGCGTTTCACACCCACAGATCCGATGAACACAATGGCGGTGGATTCGTTCAGTTCCCCTAAAAAAATGAAGAAACATGAACTTATGTAGCGCACCCGGAAGGATTCGAACCTCCGACCTCCGGATTCGTAGTCCGGCGCTCTATCCAGCTAAGCTACGGGTGCGTGGGACCGGGCTTATGTCTCTCCGGAGAGAAACTGTCAAGACTATGCTCGGTGTTTTTTCATCCTAACCGCTCGGTTGGGGGGTCAGGAGGGCCATCTAAGGCCTGTACATCACGAAGTGTTCGGCCCGCC
This sequence comes from Myxococcales bacterium, assembly GCA_019634385.1. Taxonomy (GTDB): domain Bacteria; phylum Myxococcota; class Kuafuiibacteriia; order Kuafuiibacteriales; family Kuafuiibacteriaceae; genus JAHQVK01. The sequence goes on from JAHQVK010000049.1 coordinate 5,667, forward strand.
GCCCCAATTCCGGCACAGAGCTCACTGAGGGACTGGGACAACACCGCCGCATCCGGTTGAGACCAAGCGTGGACCGTGTCTCGGATAGTACCTAGTGCTTCCTCCACTCGCTGAAGTTCATGAGGCACCACCCGCGCCTCAACATCTGAACTTTCCGTGCCATCCGCCGCAAGTCCTTTATCTGACTGCCTTTCGGTCGGATCTACGGAAGACCTCGGTGAGGTCCTATCTTCCAAAGATCCCGAAGGGCCTATGCCCACGGAGCGGCGCCGAGCTTCAAGCTGACGCTGACGGGACCAACGCACCGCCAGCTGAAGCCACGCGGTCACCAACCCATCAAGTTTCTCAAGCTCCTTGTCCAAGCCCACACTCGCAGCGAGAGGCTCAGCCAACACCACCTGACGGATCTCGTGACGCAGGTGATCGAGCCCCAAAAACCGCTCCCGAAGGGGTTCGGTCAGCGAACGCACATATACCTGCTCTTGATCATCCACGGGGTAGGCTTCCCCTTGAACCAAACGATCCGACCAGGAGGGACCATAAGACAACCATATCGCCTCGACCACTGCCCCCACCACCAGCGCTCGGATATCAACCGTCCATGCGCTCGTCACCACCGCCGAAAGTAGCAGCAATAGATTGAGGGGATGAAAGAAAACGGGTACGGCCTCGATCCGCATCATTAGGTGGTCTTCTGAGCCGCCAGCCGCTTCGTCTTTAGTTCTTCAAGCTGCTTACGAGCAGTAACGTCACCCGTCTGCTTACGAAGCTTTTGAAGACGACTATCCAGGGTCTGTTCACTGAGCTCTTTATTCAGGTTAGACTGCGCGGTGAGCTCGTTAATGTGCTCTCGCACGTTGTCGAGCGCTCGTACCTCTGCGTCCACGGACAACCCATCCAGCTGCTCTTGGATTTGTAGGCGGGCCTTAGCACTCACCATTTTGGCTAACATCCGATCTTTTTCTTGCTTCAGTTTGTTGATCTCCGCCTGCACGTTGAGCAGGGAGGATTTTGCGTCATCCGCATCCTGCCTCGCCTGCGCGAGTTCACCGCTCAGCTCGTCTACTTCGGCAGCAAGTGCGTCCCGCTTGGTTATCAATACGAGTGCCAAATCATCCTGCTCACTATCCACCGCCAACTCTAGGTCCGTTTCGACCTGTTCCAGCTCTTGGGCTCGAGTGATCGTACGAGTTTCGATATCCTCTCGACGACGAATAATCGCCGCGGTAGCTTTTTTCAGGGTCTGGTACTTCTCAATCATTGCGTTGATCGAGTTCTCATACGCTACCTCTGGGTGGTCTTTTTCGAGGTCAGAAATCCAAAGGGACAGGAACCCTCGCCAGAGGTTAGATAGACGGGTGAAGAATCCGGTTTGGGCCACGTTGGCCTGGAAATAACCGCGGTTCTACGGAGCGTCAAGCCAACCCGCTTTCGTATAATCGACAGGGTCCGACTCTCGCTGATAGAAGACCTCATTCCGAGCTCAACGAATGAACATTACCTGTCCTTCGTGCAAAGCCCGCTACGCCGTCGATGACGCACGTATACCTCCTACTGGAGCAACCATCCGATGTCCTAGTTGCCATCATACCTTTGTCGCTCATCACTCCGTTTCTGGGCCCGCACCTTTCACGCCTCCTACGGCACACCTCGCCGACGAAACACCCTTATCAGCCTACATACCCCCTGCCTCCGCGGTCCCCCTACCAGGAGGGACCACGCCGTCGGGAGCAAGCCCCCCCGCCCCGGTGCCATTACCTGGAAACCAGCCGTTGATGCCCAGTCTATCAACAGATAGCCGGCCAACCCAGCCGGGGGGAGAAGTTCATGGGGGTCCGAGCGAACCACCACCGGTGCTCCTGCCCGGCCAGACCGCGGGATCACATGCCGCGGGCGCTTTTGCACTACCGCCGATAGAGGCACATAACCAAAGACCAACAGCCATATCCCCTCATCCATCGTCGCCTACAACCACCCGAGATCTCGGTGATCTCCATCTGGGATTTGAGGGGGACAACGGCAGTAACGGTCTTAACCCGGACGCATTCAATCCGGACGAGCTCAACTTTATTGAGGAGCTCAACTCGGACGCGCTCAACTCAGACGCGCTCAACTCAGACGCGCTCAACTCAGACGC
>JAHQVK010000050.1 GCA_019634385.1 Myxococcales bacterium
ATGGAAAGGCTAGCAGTATCTATATTTTTCAACTTATCCCACGCTTCATTATACTGACCATTAAGTATCCATGCCTGGGCTAAATGGAGTTTGATCTCTAGTTGATTAGGAAGTAGTATCTCCGCATTTTTGAGATGCATTACCGCCGATGAGGCTTTTCGAGCCCGCAAATATGCCAAGCCTAAAACATATGAGCCTGGGCCACTGGATTCAATTTGTTCCTCGAGAGGAGAAAGCCGTCGAATCACCCTGCCATATCTACTACGGCGGAGAAGAATCTGAGACAGGGCAATCTGAGCGCTGAGATTGGTTGGTTGCTCTTGAAGCACGCTTCGAAAGATTTCAGAAGCCTTGGTGGTCTCACCTTTGGTAAGCCAAGCCACCCCGAAGTTAACTGCGATCTGCGGATTCTTAGGCGCTAGCTGTACGGCCTCAGCTAATGATTTGATGGCCAACTTAACATCCCTTTTTTGTAGTTGATCACAACCTAGAAGATCAAGAGCTTGGGCCAGCCGCCTGGCCGATTGGGGCACTTTTCGTAACACAGCCACAGCATCCCTGAATTGATGGAGGAGGATATAGTCCGTACTTAACTCAAGAAGGACCGTTGGCTCGCCTGGATTCATGCTCTCAGCTCGTAAGTGTATATCCAGTGCTTCATCCAACCGACCCAGGTCACGCGCACATACTCCCTTAACCAACAGTATTTCAGGCTTCTCAGGATTGATTTTATGCCCTAGGCTTGTCACATTAATACATTGGTGATTTTGGTTGATTTTGTTATATAGGCGACCCAGCGCCGCGTAGGATACAGCGTTTTTTTTATCGCAGGCGATCGCTTCGCTAAACGCTATCACTGCTGATGAGTGCTGACTAAGAGCATTTAGTGACTCACCTATTTTGTGCCAAGCTCTAGCTAAACAACTAGTCAAACTAGTGACTTTTCGTAGCTCTGTCACAGCCAAAGAATGTTTACCAAGCCGAGCCAATACTGCTGCTAGGTTAAAGCGGGCAGCGACATCATTGGGGGCAGCAACGATAACTTTTCTTAATGTTTCTTGGGCTACTGCATAGTTTTTTTGTCTGACTTGAACAATACCGAGGTTCTTAAGTGCGGCCAAGTCATTGGGTTGGTGTTTCAGAATCGCAAGATACATTGCTTCGGCATCATCTAACAAACCTATCTTCAGCTGCAGATTGGCAACGACAAGTTTTGTGCGCAAATCGTGAGGACGTTGGCGAAGATAGACCTCTAAATGATGGAGAGCCTGCTCATTTTGCGCAACCTCTCGAAGTCGCCGACCGAGCAAGTAGTGAACATCCGTGGGCAAAGAGTTTAGGCCTTCTAGAATATCAAAACCGATGCGATCTGGCCCGTTGACGAGCCTGCACTGCCCGATAAGCACAGCCAGCTCCGCAAGTTTTGTCTTTGCATTTAGCTGTTTTCGGTCCATCGAAGCGAGGGTTTCAACCTCTACCCCATAGGCATCTAGGGCGCTTTTGGATAGAATCGGCAGCACGTCTGCGCATCGGTTATCGTGGACTAAAATCGCACCAATGCGCAGGGGAACGTCCCGGTCGCTAGGATCTTCTCGGAGGATTTGCCTATATATTTTCAGCGCTTGAGTCAGTCTTTTTTTGGCTTCCTGAGGGTCACCGTTGCCAAAAAGTTCAACCGCCTGGCTCTCAAGTTCAGCACCCCGGTCAAAGCGCTCACGAACTGCATGTAAGTCAGGGGCTGCCAGCGCCGTAAAAGTGACAACCAAGATACCGACAAAAACTCCGCTCCCACAGGCCCACTTTATGACCCCCGTCATCTCCCTGATATATCGAGCCAGACGGGGTCAACTTGAGCTATTTGGAGCGGCTCCAACGGTTTCTGCTGAGCCAGCTCAACATTATAAGTTTTGCGCCGAACATTTGGTTATGTCATCAGGCCCCGGCCAAAGATGCACTAACATCACGGCTCACCGCGTTCGTTTGGACCGACTAGCTATAGAGCGGCTAGCAGACCCAAGCCCCGATCCAATGATCGTTGTCCGTCCGAGCGATGGGGTCCTTCTGTATTGTAACCAATCCTTTACTGATATCTGTGGCGTACGTACCCGCTGGATGTCCCGTGCCATGGGAGAAGGCACCTACGCCCACAAACTACTGCAATTCAGCGACACTGAACTACTCCCAAACCTCGTTAAACGGGCAGCCCGTTTACAGCAGACCCTCGCTGCAAGCTCTATCTGCTGCCGAAACCATACTCCAGAAAGTGAATTAGTATTGACGCTTGTTGCTACACCTATTGATAGTTTTGATCAGGAAGCACCTGCGGTCATCGTGGTGTTTAAAGACACCACCTCGGAACATCGGGTTCAAGAAAAGTATCAAAAGCTGCTCGCTGCGAAGCGAAAACATGCGGAAGAGCTCGAGAGCAAAGTCAGAGAACGTACCCAAGAGCTAGCGCAAGCGCAAAATGAGCTCCTTCAGGCAACCCGTCTCGCAGCCATCGGAGAAGTAGCGAGTACAGCAGCCCACGAGGTTCTTAATCCACTGACAGCCGTAGCCGGCAACCTTGAGAATATGAGCAACACTCTTCTAGATGGGGATGAAACGCTAAAGGAGCTTACAACACTTGTTCAAACCCTCCTACCCCAGCTCGACTCGCAGGTTTCATCACAACTCGCCAATCTCTGCCATGAGCTCTCTGAGGACTTCGAGCAAAACCGAAAGAGAATAGATATCGTCTGTCGAGCCAGCCACCGTATCGAACGAATTATTCAAGGCTTGTCTGGTATGTCGCGCGCCACCTCCGAGCCTGAGGTCCTAAATTTGTCTCAGGTGGTCAAAGAGGTTCACGACCTCATGTCTTATAGTTTTGATCGCGCTAAGGTCCATCTAGAGGTTCCAGCTCCACCTCCAACTCTCAGGGTATATGCCGATCATGGCGAGATTCTACAGGTATTGACAAACCTGCTACACAACGCTTGTCAGGCGGCAAAGCAGGCTTATCCAACTTCGGGTGGACGCGTTCACATGGGGGTAAAACTTTCGACTCAAGCAGTAGAAGTTCACGTCGAGGATAATGGCGTGGGTGTTCCCAAAGACCTGCGTTCGCGAATTTTTGAGCCTGGCTTCACCACCAAGCCCCGAGGCGAAGGCAGCGGGTTGGGCTTATCCATTGCCCGGCGTTTGATCCGCCGTCACGGTGGTGACCTGCATCTTCATGTATCCAAAAACCCAGGGGGCACAACCATGGTTGTAATCCTGCCCCAACAGATGGCTCATCAGGATGCCCCCATCAACATCTCCTCCCCGTTAAAGGTAAATGTATGACATCGGAAAACCGAAGAGTACTTCTCGTGGATGATGATCCAGAGGTATTAGCGACCTACAGCGAGATACTCCAGGGCCGAAAACGCCGTCGGTCCGCTTTTTCGGAATCGGAACTACATCTACATTTTGCAGATTCTGGTCGATCCGCTCTAGATCTAGTTAAACAACAGTACCGGAACGGGCAATCTTTTGCCTGTGGAGTATTCGACATGCGGATGCCCGAAATGGATGGCCTAGAAACCATTAGGGAAATTCGCAAGATTGATCGAAGTATTCTCTGTACTGTTTGCACCGCCTACACCGATAGAAATATAGACGAGATTGACAGTCTTTTTGAAGACCACGAAAAAGATCAGTGGGACTATATACAAAAGCCGGTCAGCACCTTCGAACTTATTCAGAAGGTACGATGTTTCGTATCGAGTTGGAATCGGCGCTGTAGAGAAGAGCAGCATCAGTCTAGAATGATAAGACTTGTCACTCAACTCTCTAGAATCATCTCAACTCAACCTGGCAGTGTAGAGGTTGCGATCGATCGGATGATCGACGCTGTGCGAGATATTACCCAAGCAAGCCAAGGTATATTGTTGGAAGGTCACCCAGAGAATCGTACTGTGCTTCGTTCGTGGTCACAGGAACACGCCAAGGAAGGGTGGATTAATGAACTCCTTCAGGCTAAACAAGACCCTAGTACACTGTACTTTCCTCTACCTGATTCAACCCCTCCGCGGACACTAGTTCTCACCGGCATCGACCAAACGGGCCATGGCTTCCACGATGCTCTCGGATTGTTACTCAAGAACGCAAGTGAACTTATCTTTCTTAACAAGCAGCTTTTTGATGTAAACCATAGCCTCAATGTGCAATATGAGGCCTTAGCGAACGCTCGAGCCCAAGTTATCCAAGCAACTAAACTTGCTGCAGCTGGGCGACTTACTACCAACATCTCTCACGAAGTGGGTAGCCCTCTGCGCGCTATACAACTTGAGACAGAAACCATCATCGACCACCTGAACTGCAACAACCAGCAAAGCAGCGACAATATATCTACCGAAATCATCAGCAAGAGTGCCACCCAGGTCCAATATGAGGCACAGAACATCAAGAATATTGTTTGCCAAGTACGAGACCTTGCGCTCTTCAATAGCGAACGCAGCCAGGTCTTCATATGGTCAGAGGTCATAGACAAGGCGGTTGCATCCCTCGAGCATCACCCCGGTTCATCCCGTGTACACGTAGAAGTTACCGAGAACTTTCCGCCCAGCTACGGTGATACATCCCAAATGATTCATGCCTTGACCAGTCTATTGCTCAATGTTCTTGAAACGCCAAAGAAAGACGTCCGTGAGGATATATATATTCGCGGCAAACGTCCACTGAACGGCGATAAGCTAGTAAGAATAGAGATACTTGATAACTATCCCCACTTTATAGATCACCAAGATCCAAACTATCTGTCACCCTTTTGCCTAGCTATGGTAGAAGAAATTATTGAACTCCATAGCGGTCAACTAGTGGTTCAATCCGAGCCCAACAAGGGAACACTGATCAGCATGGAGTTCCCAGCAGCGGAACTTGTGGACGACTTGACCGGCCCCATTCCGGTGTACCCTAATGTTCTTGTCCTACGGGCCAACCATATCCGAGCAACGAGAGCCATGAGTGCATTACACCGGGCAGGCGCTACTCCGACGATCGTTCATTCTCCGGAAGAAGTCGTTGAGCACCTGCGCAATAGCTCTATAGATATCATCACGATGGACAGTGAAACCCGCCACGGTCCGATGAAATCAATTCTTCATATAGTAGAACAGCAAGTGAGCTTACTTCCACCGGTATTAGTATTCGGTCACGGCATGCACACAATATCCCATCGAACAAATAGTTCTTCACGTGTATTTGGCGAAATAGCCGAACCTTTTGATGTAAACGCCCTTAAGAGCCTTTTGGATCAAACCGCTTGTCAGTTCCGAACCCGTAACCTATCGATGCCAGCGGTAAAGAACTCCTAGGGCGGCTATGAACCCTATTCGACTTCTTATAAATGAAGACGACGCTGCTCTTCGTTCTGCAATCAAAAACCACCTCACACCCCTCGGTTATGAGTGTCAACTTGCGAGCAACGGTCGTGAAGGTCTGAGAATATTTGTTCGTGAAATACCTGATGTGGTACTCACCGCTCTCGATAAGGAGCTAGTGGACGGGTTAGAGTTCATCCGACGGGCCAGAGATATTCGTCCTTCCACACCCATCGTGGTACTCAGTTCTATAGATTTAGAAAACCATCTAATGAGTACACTGCAGTTGGGAGCAAACGAAGTCATCCGTAAACCCATCCGTTTTTCGGCTCTGGATAAACTCCTTCGCGAAACGCACCAAAGTGCATATACCAAAGCCTCGGACACCGCTTCTGCATTGCTCGGGACCAGCTCTCAAATCCAGAACCTTCGGCGAACTTTGCAAAAACTCAGTCGAGCCGGAAGATCTACCATCCTTCTTCTAGGGGAGAGTGGCACCGGGAAAGAAGTAGCTGCCCACGAGATTCATCGACTGAGTGAGTGTTCGGGGCAATTTGTTCCTTTCAACTGCGCTCTATCTGAAGGGGGACTGATAGAAAATGCACTCTTTGGTCATGAACGAGGGGCTTTCACCGACGCCAAGACTAGAGAGAAAGGTCTGGTGGAGGCTGCCCATAGCGGCACCTTATTTCTGGATGAAATAGGGGAAATGCACATCGAGACCCAGGCCAAACTTCTCCGCTTTCTTGAGACCGGGTCCTTCAGAAAAATTGGGGGTCACGAGGAAATTTTTGTTGAAACCCGCGTCATTGCCGCCACCCACCGCGATCTACCTCAAATGGTTCGACAACATCAATTCCGTGAGGATTTGTATTTTCGTCTCAACGTGTTGCCAGTGACTATTCCCCCTCTACGTGAGCGTAGAGAAGATCTCCCTCTACTCGCACAACATTTCATCGAGCAGATGTCCAAACAGATGCACCAACCTTCGCCGAGAATCAGTACCTCGGTGCTCAACCTACTCAAAGCGTACGACTGGCCGGGCAATGTCCGGGAGCTCAGAAATCTCATGGAGCGCTTTGTCTTGCTTCAAGAGGGTCTGACCGTCGATCTCGAAGATCTTCCTCCCGAACTAACAGCCACAACCACACTCACTAGCGAACCGGAACTTCCCGACACTTACTCTCCGCTTGCCGAACAAAGCCTGATTGAGCACCTAAGGCCTCAAAACGGCAATGGAAAGTTGTTTGAAGGTCCACTAGCCGAGGCCCGTCGAAACTTTGAACTGATTTACCTGGAAAGACTACTATCTAAGTATCAAGGAAACGTGTCCACCGTAGCCCGAGCATCCGGGCTAGATCCGTCTAACCTACGCCGCACTCTCAAACGCCACGGCCTAGACCCAGTGACCTTCCGCCCAACCAAGTAAGCATAGCCCACATGATTGGACGGCGCGGCGAAGTCGAACATGCCGGCTGAACCGTCGTTGGAGTCAACCAGTTTCTGCTAGCAGATTTATGGGGTATGACAACGGTCGGACATGAGAGATTTTCCAGCTCTATGCCGAACCGGAACGGCCACCGAGACCTGGCGACGTATCCACACTGGGGAACGAACCCCTGATGCCGCATGGACCGCAGCTCTCAGCCAACACCTTCAGGAGCTGGACCGTCCGATTGATCTGGTGGCGCTTTCTTGTGAATTAGCCTCTCTGGGTGCCCCACCGCTCCAGCCGGCCCTCCAACTCCTCATCCTGCTGACCCTGCTTGACCTAGGAGAGGGCGCAACTCAGACCACACTCTCCGACAACATATCCTCCAGACTCGCCCAGATCGCGCCTCTGGATGCTCGAGGAGAGCAGGCAACACAACAAGCGCTCGATCTCCTCCATTCCCCGGAGGCCGGCGCACCGGTTCTGTCCACCACCCCTCAAAACCCCGCACCGCTGCTCATCCACGAGGGCGTCCTTCAGTTGCACCGGCTTTACGCTCTAGAGCGCCAACTTGGGGCCAAAATCCTCCATTTGATGGAGAGCCAAGCTCCTGACGATCCAGAGGAATTCCCAGAGGCCATCTTGCAGCTCAACACCCATCCGCTTTCTGATGAGCAAATCGCCGCCGTCCACGCTGCTGCTCATCAGACCTTCACTGTCATCACCGGGGGCCCTGGCACCGGCAAAACCTCGATCGTCTTGGCACTCATTCGCCTTCTCCAGCACCGGGGCCTCCCCCTTCAGGACATGGTCCTAGCTGCCCCGACCGGAAAAGCAACCCGACGGCTTGCAGAATCGGTGGAACGCTTGGGTACCGAAGCCAAGCAGCTTCGGATCCAGACTCTCCATAGACTGCTAGGGGCAACGCCAGGGCGGAATCAGTTCATCTATCATCGAGACCACCCTCTACCCGTTCGGCTGGTGATCATTGACGAAGCCTCAATGCTTGATCTTGAACTCACCGCGCGCCTGATGGACGCTATTAGCGCTAACACCCAGGTTATTTTGTTGGGAGACGCTGAGCAGATTCCCTCGGTTGACCCCGGCTCGGTGCTTTCCGACCTCACCAAAACCTTGCCCACTGGGGTTGTCCATCAACTGAAGAAGAGCTTTCGGATGAATCCGAAGAACCCTGCCGGGCGAAGGGTCTTGCTCGCAGCACAAGCTATTCAACGTGGCGACAGTCAGGCCTTCTTTAAACAAGCTGAAGCAGCTCCGCTGCCCTCCGGAGCTCAACCAGTACAATTTGTTTCACTACTCGACGCTCACGCTCGCCAAAACTATCTACGGAGCTATCTTGAGCAAAGTCTCCTCGGACAACAGACAGTTCAACAGCAGGTACGCACCGTATTTTCATGGGTCGAAGGCTCATTCCCCAACGAGCAATCGACCGTGGTAGCCACCTTCTTTCAGCAAATGCAGACCAGCCAATTGCTCACCATCACCCGAAACCCGTATTTTGCAACCAGCTCGGATGCAATGAACGCTCGATTGCATGCGCTCTACGCCCAAGCTATGGATTGGCCGGAAAGTCTGAGTTTCCTACCTGGAGAACCCATCCTCGTTCTCCAAAACGACTACCAGCGGCGCATCTACAATGGTGACGTGGGTCTCGTCTTAAAGGTAGCCGTAGATCGTCGCGCCGCCGAGTCGATGGCCGTTTTTCCGGGAGAGACAGGATGGATGATCTTCGAGTTGGACGCCCTTCGTGACCATCTCAGTCTGGCCCACGCCATGACCGTCCACAAGGCCCAAGGTTCCGAGTATGAAAGGGTATCACTCATACTCCCAGAAGCTGACTTGCCCCTTCTGACCCGCGAGATTATCTACACTGCCATCACGCGTGCCCGCCACGAAGTGCAGGTGGTCGGAAGTAAGGAGTTACTCACTCGAGGACTCCGTCGGCAGGCATCCAGAATTTCAGGTCTTTCTAAACATCTATCTACCGAGATCCACCAACAATGAACCTCCTGCTCCTCCTGCCCGACGAACAACTAACCCCCGGTCGATTCATCGTCGAAGGTTCCCGAGCGGACCATCTTCTCCAAGTCCTCAGAGTAAAGCGAGACACCCACTTGCACGTTGGTCTTCGAAACGGTCCACGCGGTTCAGCGGTGGTTCTTGCGACGAAAAATCGCATGGTTGAATTGGAGGCCACTTTTGAGTCCAACACGCCACCTAGACCCACGACGAAGATCATTGTTGGTATCTCTCGACCAAAGGTACTCAAGCGGCTCATTCCCCAACTCGTAAGCTTTGGCCTCGACGAACTCGTACTATTGCGCACTTGGCGGGTGGAGCGAAGCTACCTCCTCTCCGATTGTCTTGACCCCAAAAGTCTCAAAAACTTGGTATGGGAAGGACTAATGCAAGGCTGCCTCACTCATGAGACCAAGATACGCGTAGAGAAGCGGTTTCTACCATACGTTGATGAACATCTTGCTTGTGCCACTCAACCCGGCTTTAGATGGGTCGCTCATCCTCGAGCCCAATACCATATTGGTGAACTAGCCTTGCCGACCAGTCGCCCTCGTACCCTCGCCATTGGTCCTGAGAGAGGCTTTCTCGACCAGGAAGTTGAAAGCTTAATCTGCGCCGGATTCATAGCTGCTCGCATTGCTGGACCCATTTTGCGGGTCGACACTGCATGTATTGCCGCCCTCGCCCAGCTCGAACTGCGCTCTGCTCAACTATCCGCCTCTGTCTCCCTCTAATCCTAAGATCTCTTGGAAGGATACCTATAAGTTTCCTTCAGATGCCCCTAACCCTTACACTTACCGCAGTTGTCGCGTTCAGTTTTTTGGTGAGTCGACTTCTTCAGCGGTACGCTCCCCAGCGCCTAAATTCCCCTACTGCGTATCTGGTGGTTGGGATTCTAGTGGGCCCGGAAGGTGGAAACTTGGTCAGTCCTCAAGACCTTGTACTGCTCCAACCCTTCATCTCGTTGACTTTAGGCGTCGTCGGTTTTGTGCTCGGCCTCCCACTAGCAAAGCGCCTAGAAAGTGTAGAAGTGATCGAGGTCGGCCTCCTAACTACTATTGTCACGATCATTGGACTCACTGCTAGCAGCCAGGCAATTCTGCAGCTTCTCCACCCTGTTGATGTATCCCGAATGCCAGCCTTGACCCTCGGAGCCGCGGGAGCTGCGACCTCTCTTACCAACCTCCGAGCTGCTGCGATCCGATTTGCCGCTCATGGTACCGTAACGCAGCTCGTACAATCGCTAGCTCTGGTAGGTAACGTCTTGGCAGTGGTCATCTCCGGACTAGCCATCGCTATGGCTGACGTCGATGCCAGTGCTGCCCAGCTAGGCCTTCCCCATGCGGTCTGGCTTCTAGCAAATATTGTTCTCGGTTTGGCTTGTGGTCTTCTGTTTCATTTCTTCGTGCAGGCCGAAGACTCCGATGAACGCGCCTTTCTTGGAACGGTGGGCATCATATTTTTCACCAGTGGTATAGCCAGTACCATGGGCATCTCTAGCCTGGTCCTCAACGTTCTTGCTGGCGTTGTTGTAGCTATCACCCCAAAACAACCACACAGCCGCCATATCCGGCTTGAACCTCTCCGGCGCCCTACGTTTATAGTCCTATATATCTTAGCTGGTGCAATATGGAGACCCGCAGGATGGATCTCGGTCCTTGCACCTCTAGTCTTCTATAGCCTACGCTTTATCACGCTCAGAATTGCATCCGCTTTAGCGGTTCGGGTGGTGCCGCGCGTAGAGATAGTATCTCGCATCGGACAGGGACTTATGCCCATGGGTGGCGTTGCCATTGCCATTGGCGTGAACTATAATCAAGTGAACCTACCGGCCTCAGACACCGTGCTTTCCGCAATTTTGGGCGCAGTGGTCTTAGCGGAGCTCTTATCCATTCGCGGTTTACGTCAGCTGTGGATAGATTCCGGTGAAATTTCCGACCTTAGTCAGCGAGTCGGAGCACGAAAATGATACGCCAGCACCACTTCAGTTCTCTAGAGACCCATCATATTTTTGTACATTTTTCGGAGCTCATCACCGGAGGCTATCCATGAAACGCCTCCTGGTCCTCGCCGTAGCTCTTGGCCTACTGCTGCTGCTCAAGCATGCTGCACCAGATACATCCACGAGTGCGTTTGATCCCATGACATTGGCCGCCGTAGGGTTCGTCGTACTCGCGGCCTTCACCGTCGGCGAACTAGGCGGAACCGCCCGACTACCTCGAATCACCGGCTATATTTTGGCGGGGGTAATTGCTGGACCTCAGGTCTGGGACCTGCTCTCCGCCGGCATCGTTCGAGATATGGGTGTGTTCAATACTTTAGCTTTGGGCCTTATCGCTCTGTCGGGAGGAATAGAACTCAACCTATCTGAAATTCGGAGGGTAGCTAAAGCATTGTTGTTTACACTATCAGCCAAAATACCCCTGCTCCTCATAACCGTTGGTGGCACTTTCTATTTTATAGAAACCCACTGGAACTTTCTGGGTATTCATGATCAGAAAGAACGGCTAGTAACCGCAGTTCTATTGTCCATACTTGGCATAGGTACATCTCCTGCCATCGTTTTGGCCGTAGCCAATGAGTCCAACGCCCGTGGTCGCCTTGCCCAACTCTCTTTGGCGATGGCTATCGTGAAAGATCTGGTTGTAGTCATCATCCTGGCCATAGGCATTGCTTTTGCCCAATCCACCCTCTCTCCCACCACTAGCTTCAACGCAGATGTCTTATGGACTGTTGGCCATGAGCTCCTCGGTTCCTTGGCAATCGGCGCCACCATCGGAACCCTGCTGATTGGCTACCTCCGCTTTGTTCATCAGGAAATGCTTCTAGTTGTACTAGCCGTGGTGCTCGTGGGTGCTGAGATCACTCACGCTCTGCACCTTGAACTATTGCTAGTCTTTATCACCGCCGGCTTTATTGTTCGCAACTTTTCTGAGCACGGAGAACAACTTCATCAGCCCCTAAGTCGAGTCGCCCTGCCGGTATATGTGGTATTTTTTGCTACAGCTGGTGCGGTAGTAGATTTGCGTGCAAGCGCTACTATTCTACCTCTCGCTCTCGCTCTCGCTCTCGCTCGCATGCTTGCATACTATGCCGCCAGCCGTTGGGGAACCTGGTTGGCAAGAGAAGAAATGCCGATACAACAATCGGCCTGGCTGAGTTATTGGCCTCAGGCCGGTATCACCTTGGGTTTGGTTCGACTTGCGAGCACCAAACTCCCCCAGCTCGCCTCTCAACTCGAAGAAACAGGTTTTGCGCTAGTTGCGATCAACTTACTCATTGGCCCCATAGCCCTTGGTATTGCACTTAGACGCACAAAGTCCATTCAACCTTCTACATCCCCCGTTACCCCCGAGTCTTCCCAAGTAGTTGCTCCAAGCTCTGGGATCAAATCTCCCTCCGGACCAGCCTTGATTCCGCCTTTGCCACCGCCGATCGAAAATCCCCTACCAAGCCTCAAAAGCAGATTGGAAACAGAGCCATTGGTTGGAGTCATTACGTCTGCATCCTTAAACCTAGAAGGAGAAGTGGATGACTTTGTTAGAATAAAACTCACCAAATATATTGAGCAAACCCAAACTTTCACCGAACGAATGCTCGGAGATGCAGCTGAATCAAGGGCGGTGGTCGTCTCGGTCAGAAAGACGCTCAATGAGACGCTTCCTTTTGTACACGAGCAGTGGGAAGCAGATATGGAACAGCTTCGTAATCAGCTGGTACGACGGCTCCTCACCCTACCTTCCCGCCTCGAAGTTCCCCTGTCGGATGGACTGCTCGTACCAAGAGCAAAGGATCCTCTGACGGTAAGATTTAGTCGATGGCAGCTGAGGACAATAAGGCGCATGAGTCACAGCTATGCCCGTACCCGAACAGTCCGTCTTCAGATCATCGCCCGACACTGTCTTGAGCCACACATCGCTAGTGGCATTCGGGTCATGAATATGGCTCACTTTGAACATTATACTCGTATGTTAGATGAAGTACGGTCGGTAATAGCCGGTCTATGTTCCCCCGCAGAGGCTCGGGAAGGTATCATTCAGTTGGCACATCGATGGCGCATAGCAACTAACCAAGTCCTTCACGACCATATTCGGAAAGGGATATTGGCCACCACTGAACTCACTGCCGAAGCAGGAGTACCGGGAAGCTCAGCTTCACGCATACGACTATCTGAGGCTCTTAGTGAGGTTGTACCCGAAGTCGAACGCTGCTCGCGAGATTGCCGACAATGGCGAAAAATAACTCATGCCGCTCTTGATACTTTGCGAGCGGAAGCCCTGGTAGCGGAAGCAGACGAAGTACTAGATGACACTCTCCATCGTCGGGTACGCGAACCTCTAAGCATCGTGAGAAATCGACTTCTTCCCATCGGAAAGCAAACCGCAAAGCGACTGCAAGCGGTGCTATCAGAAGTTGAACAAGTATCTCCTAAAACCTTGGATTTGGCATCGGCCCTCTCCAAAACTGCTGCAGTACTCCCCAAAAGTGATCGCAAACGCCTGGAGCGAGCCCGAGCCAGCTTCGGCCGACTTACCCGGCAAACCCGTTTGCCCGAGGATCTAGCTCAAATTCGGGCAATGGCCCCAGATCGACTCGCACTCCTCCCTCCCGGTGCGCTTAGAGAGACCCATGAATTTCCAGAACGGCTATCGATCGTCCCAGTACCCTTTGCTCTTCGCTTTGATGCAGCAATTGATAGCCTCATCGGCCAGGTGCGAGATGCCATGACCCCCCTAGAGACATTGGTCTTGGCTTCAGATCAGCGACTTAGAGACGCCACCCACCTCGCCGAGTACGGAGTCGAAGCAGCTCATACATGGGAGCAAAATATCAAAGACCGCCAATCAACGGCTGCTCGTGCTCTAAAACGAGGTCGTACCCGCCTCGAACAATGGGTCGAAGACCTGGGTGAGGCCTTTCAAACCGCAGAAGGAACCGCGGACGCGGCCCTCAAAGAAACCCGCGAGACTCTCCGCCAAGTCATTTATGCTCAACGATCGCTGACCGTCTCACGAGTGCGTCATTCGTTTTTGACCCAAAGCCAAGCGCTACTCACCGCATTTGCCGAAGGTTGGGACACCGCGATCCGCCTCCATTCTCTGGTCTTGCGGACACTACGACGTATGCAACCTAACCACTCCGTGACCTATGCCGCCCCCCCCGACGCCGGCTCATTGCGCAGACAAATAGCCAAGAACAATCCTCCGTCCCGCGAGCTAGAGCTCCCATCCATCTACCTCAAGGTCTGCGATCTAACCCCAGTGACCGATGTCCGATTTGCAGTAGCCCGAGAAGAGACCATAACATACGTAAGTGAACTTTTGAGCTACGACAGGCAAGCGGCCACCTGTACCCAACGAGTAGTCATCGAAGGCATGCCAGGCAGTGGAAAGACTTCTTTTCTCAATATCATTGAGCGAAATACAAAAGGTCGTCGCATCGTACGAATCGATACCGTCTTTCATCCCCGCCAGCAGGGAGTGCTAACAGCCATTGCTGGTGAGCTTGGGAGCGCGGACTACCCGCTCGCGCTTACACAAGCGCTTACATCAGAGCCTACCTTAGTCTTAATTGACGATCTCAGTTTCCATCTTATGCCCACTCATCAAGGCATCAAAGAACTGGAAGATCTGCTTCGGGTAGTGGTGGATTCCGCCCGTCACACGGCGTGGGCCATAACCATTGATCCTCATCAACTATCGATGCTTGCAGAAATTGTTTCTATGTATGGCGTCTTCCATGAACGCATCCAACTTAGTCCATTGAGTCCCCGGGAACTGACCGAAGTTATAGAGGCCCGCATCCATCTCGCAGGTCTTGAGCTCAGTTATCCCAAAGCCCCTGTACAATACCTATTTCACGGACGAAACGCGCGCATAAGAGCTCAACAGAAACGCTATTTTGAGCAGCTAGCCCGAGCCTCAGAGGGTAATATACGGGAAGCTATTATTCTTCATCTTCGCTCATTGAATATGACTACGGATGGCCGTCTCCAAGCGCAAAAGCCCATTGGGTCCCCAACACCACCGCTAGCCAATCTAGGTCCATCTAGTTTGACATGCTTAGCCACCCCTCTTCGCCTGGGTCCTCTCAACGAAGAAGAAATGGCCAAAGTATTGGTCATGACTCAAACGGCGGTCCGACAGCACACGATGGCTCTCATGTATGCCGGACTCCTTGAGCTTGATCATCGACGATTGCTCCGAGTACCTCTACATAACGTACAACCGGTGTGCCGTGCTCTCGCTGAGCTCGGCTTTCAAGAGCTGCACAGCGGAGAGCTAGGATGAGTAGCAACCCAGCCGTGCCAATCATCGCCGAGCATGCGAGCGTCCTTGCTGGCCTATTGATGCTCATGGTGATTTTGAGTCTTATCCTAGCAGGAACAGAGCGATGGCGTGCCGCTCAAACCCTTCGGTGGTACCTTGTCTTCGTGGCAGTGGCCACCACCACCTGCGGAGCTATCGTAGCTATAACCATCTGGAAACCCGCGCTTGGAAGCACTCTACTCATGGGTCTGACAGTCGCCGTGATCTGGCGACTGACCGGCTATCTTCCTGGCTGGTGGGCCGGCTTGCGACTATTTCTCACCCGTCGTCTGAAAGTGAACGACACGATAGTAACTGAACACTATGAGGGGCAATTCGTTCGAGCCGGGCTGCTAAGAGCCCATATTGTCAGTCCCGATGGCGCTGATATTTTCCTCCCCTGGCCTCAACTAGCTAAACCGGTTCAGATTCGCTCAACATGTGCTCATTGGCCGGTAAAAACATATATTCAACTACCCAGACTCCCCACCCGTGAGGAACGCCGCACGCTCGAAGTGCAAGCAGCCTACTGTCCATACCGGGTGTGGTCGAAGCCAGTGCTTGTACGGCCCGATCCCGCTCAACCCTCTCAGCTATGTATTGAACTGTGGAGCTGGTCACCAGAAGGTCGCGATTTGGCAGTGGACTATCTTCTCCGGGTCACGCTGGTACCAAATGGAGGGACCACAGCTAGCGAGCGATCTTGATTCCTATTTCGACCTATGTCGACGGTTCATCATGATAAGAGCAACGGCGGTTCTCAGTGTGCTCCTTCTGTCTATGATTGCTTTCGGTCCGCGAGCTCAGGTCGACCTCAACGCCCCCTCAGCTACTTTGTCCCCCCTACCACCCACGTGGCAGGGCATTGAAGAAGCTTTGGCACACCGGGAACGAACCCGGGCCCACCCCATGCAGGACACCGAGGCCCGTATAGTGTGGGCTGAAACCCCCTATCAAACCACCGAATGGTCCGTTGTCTATGTCCATGGCTTCTCAGCCAGTCGTCAAGAGACCGCACCCTTCGCTGAAGAAGTGGCTGAAGCGCTGGGCGCAAATCGGTTTGAAGCCCGTCTAAGCGGTCACGGCCAGTCAGGAGTTGAGCTAGGCCAAACCACCGCTGAGGACTGGATCCGTGACACAAGGGAAGCGATCCAGATCGGGCGCAAGCTGGGCGAACGCACCCTCATCATCGGTGTCTCAACCGGAGCAACCTTGGTGAGCCTGATTGCGGTACACGACGATCTTATTCGATCATCCGACGCTTTAGCGTTTATATCTCCAAATTTTGGACCCAAAGACTCATCTGCCAACCTACTCCTTTGGCCATGGGCCACTACCTGGATCCCATGGGTAATCGGCGACACTCGCTCTTGGGACCCGCAGAATCACGAGCATGGAAAGTATTGGACCACCTCTTATCCCGTGGCGGCTCTATTTCCAATGATGGCGGTTGTCAGGGCCGCTGAAGATAGTCTGGTAGAGCGGATCAAAACGCCGGTTCATATGTTCGTATCACCACTGGATGGCACTGTTGATCCTCAACGCACCCGAGCGATCTACGAACGCATGGTAGCCAGTCAGAAACGAGCATGGACCGAAGTAGAGGGTACTGGTGACCATCACGTCCTCGCCGGCAGGATCCTCTCTGCGGAACGTACGACACCTCTCCGCGATAAACTACTCACTTGGATCAGGAAACTCTCGAGCTAGAGCGTGTTGCTGAACCTAGCAACAAACTATCGCGAAAGACCTGGAACGAACGGTCATAGACCACATACACGTTGAGGACACGCTCCAGTCTAGCTGCGTGAAAACACTTACACCACGTCAAATATAGGGTTTACACCTTTTGTGTTGGGTTTCGTCCTCGTTCGGTGGTTGATAAGCCATTTAGGCAGTTTTGAGGGGAGTCTTGCCTCAATTTACGACGATCTCTATCCCGGCCAAAACTGGATGAGTGGAGTGTTTCGGATGCCTAGGAGCACTTCACTCGGCAAAAACCCGATTTTGTCCGTTGATCACACTCCGATGCTCCCCCGAATGAAGGTAGCGACAGGGGTTGAGATACAGCCGGGGCATAGGATAGCTTCTCCTCGGGTTCGAGGTTAGCACCCTTAATTGGATGCACTCACCTTCCGGATGGGCCGGAAGGATGGATGGGCACAAATATTGTACTCACCCGAGCCTAATAGGAACTTCCGAGAGCAATGAGCCTCGTACAAAGAAGAACACCGTGGTGGGTTCGAGCGATGGCTCACCAGAATCTACGGTTCCGGCAAATTGCCGGGGGAGGGAAAGCGAACGTGCCAAATACCAATATCCTCTCGAGGTGTTTCACCTGAGTTCGTGAAGCCCTCCCTCGGGGGGTGACCTGAGGCGGTGGGCGTCGTGTACGCCCACCGCCTTTTTTACAACCATCATCAATCACCGCTATCACTGAGACTTCGATACGATGGTCCTATGCAAATCAGGACCATCGACTGCGAATACGTTGCCCCACAGGTTGCCGCTGCATTCCTACTTATTCACCAAGGTCGTGCAGCGTTCATTGACAATAATACCGCACATGCAGTGCCAATTTTGTTAGACACCCTCGACCACCACGGTCTGACTCCCGAAGACGTCGACTACTGTATAATTACCCATGTCCACCTGGACCACGCAGGGGGATCTTCCGCACTCATGAGTGCATGCCCAAACGCTCAGTTGCTCGCTCACCCCCGGGCCGCTCGCCATGTCATAGATCCATCAAGAATAATACAGAGCGCCCAAGGGGTGTACGGCGAAGCACAGTTCGAAGCCCTTTATGGACGGATCGAACCCATCAACGCCGACCGCGTACGAACTATTGATGATGAAGAGGTGGTATCATTTGCCGGAATTCCCCTGCATTTCTTACATACCCGAGGACACGCTAACCACCACATGGTTATCCACATCCCCTCAGAGGGGGTAATCTTCACAGGGGATACTTTTGGGATCGTCTACCCCCAACTGCAGATACCCGGTCCGTTCGCTTTCCCCTCTACCAGCCCCACTGATTTTGATGCCAAAGCCGCCATACAATCGGTGGATCGCGTCCTATCTTCCAAAGCACATACAGCCTACCTCACCCACTTCGGCGCCACCCAAGAACTACATAGCATCGCGGCACAGCTTAAGCACCTTCTCCAGATATCAGGTGAACTTGTCGCCCGTGGCACCGCCTCCGGGTTCTCGGAAGAAGAACTTCACTCTTGGATCAAGCAGGAACTCAAAACAGCATATCAGCAAGCCTTAGTCGCCCATCGGATCCCCACCACTGATAACATCTGGCAACTATTACAACTCGACTTCATCCTCAACGCCCAGGGGTTAGTCTATGCGGTGATTAAACAACGACGGTCATCATAAGCCACAAGCTTTTCCCATCCCACACCACAGACATAAGCCTGCCTACACTGCATTCTGGGGACAACTAATCAATGACAAATAGCGGCTATAGCCTAAACTATTCGACGCTCCAAAGCCCACCGATATACCTCCTCGTAGCGACGCGCAGCAACCGCCCAACTCATTTTTTTATTCATAGATGTAAGCTGCATCGCAGCAAAGAGTTGAGGCTGATGACGATATACATCCACTGCCCATCGAACCGCATTAATGAGAGCATCGGGATGAAGATGATACATTTTAAATCCTGTCCCCGTATATCGTTGAGCGTCAGATTGCTCAACAGTATCATCCAATCCCCCGGTAGCATGTACAATTGGCAAGGTGCCATACCGCTGACTATAAAGCTGATTTAAACCACAAGGTTCAAATCGCGAGGGCATGAGGTATAGGTCTGAACCAGCTTCGATTAAATGGGCCAATGCCTCACTAAAGCCAATGTACACCGCCAATCTCCCCGGATTTCGTCTAGCCAGCTCGTCCAGTGCTTGTTCCCATGTTGGCTCGCCCGAGCCAAGTACCACCATTCTCGCTCCAGTGGCAAGAATGCGTTCCACGGCTGGCACCAACACATCTAATCCTTTCTGCCAAGTCAGGCGAGAGATCATCCCTATCAATGGCCCTCGAGCTTCAGCGTCCAATCCTAACTGTCGCTCAAGCTCAGCTTTACATATCGCCTTCCCCGACAAATCTTCAGCAGAATACCGAGCTGGCAGAAAAGTATCCGTAGCTGGATCCCAGACGGTATCATCAATACCATTCAGAATACCCACCAGGTCCGCCGCACGATATTCCACCACGCCATCCAGCCCACACCCTGCCTCTGGTCCACGAATCTCATGCGCGTATCGAGGAGACACGGTCGTTAACATGCTGGCATGGTATAAACCCGCTTTAAATACATTTACCTCACCAAAGTCCTCTAATCCATCGGATCTAAAAAAAGTCCAGCCCATGCCCAATGTATCTAATAACTTAGGCGGAAATCGCGGCTGATGGGACATATTATGAATGGTCATTATATGACCGATACGCCTTGAAAACGTAGCCTCCGGACCATTCGCCATGACCGGCACCCAAGCGGTTGGCCAATCGTGAGAGTGAATAATGTCCGGTACCCAATGCAACCACCGGCACAATGCAAAAACGGCACGAGACAGAAGGCCAAACTTGAAGCCTCGCCACTCACCTCTCGCTTCATCTTGATAGATATTCGCGCCACCGAAGACTTCATGGTTTTCCAATAGATATACGGTGACCGAAGTCCCTGGAATCCTGCCCTCCCAGACTGCACACCAGATCGTATCCTGCCCAATCGGAACACCTAAGGGCTTCTCCGCACGAAAAAAGTCCGAAACATCAATCTGATCATACTTCGGTAAAACTATGCGCACATCGTGTCCAAGAGATACCAGCGCCTTTGGTAACGCTCCCACCACATCCCCTAAACCTCCGACTTTGGCAAAAGGCGCACACTCGGACGACGCGAATAGCACTTTCACAGGCGATCGATTACTCTACGGCAACAATCAGGTCCACCAGTAACTGCAAGTCTTATGGCTCTTCGTCCCCGATGTTCTTCTCACTGTGACTCTTGCCATCAAAGCGTAGTATCACCGACTTGTTATCCACTTTTGTAAATAAACCTACGGGACGCCGCCATACCAGGCATAGTTTTTCAAGTGTATCCCGAGTCCAGTCAGGCTGAAGATCAACACCCCCGTGGGTATGTCGAAGAAACAATTCTCCTCGATTTTCCCCATTGCCATCAACGACATCAATGATCGGCTGACCAAAATTGGTCAGTTGACTGAGGAGCTTCTCTTTGACTTCCTGAAACTCTCGAGACTGAATCTCCCAATCTCCGGTGCTTCGATTCATTCCATAGGTGAACAGCTTCTGCTCTCTTGCAAAATCCTCAGTGAGAAACTCGTCTATAAAAGTGACATCACTATACAGTTTACGCACCTCGAATATCTTTTTACGACCGAGACCAAGCTGCTTATCCCACCGCTTGCGAGTAGCAAAATCATCACACTCCGCATAGTCTTTGCCGAACTGCCCCTTATTCCACCGCTCCTCGATACTCTTGAATAGTTCCAATCCCAGCTTGTAGGGATTGATACGCCCTGGCTGCATCCCCATGGTCGCCGAGTGCACATCCGCGTAGTCAATTAGTTCACTATCCGCCAATACTCGGTTGGACATAATGGTGGTGTGCCAATAAGACGCCCAACCCTCATTCATGATCTTGGTCTGACCCTGGGGCGCAAAATAGTAGGCTTCTTCACGAACAATATCTAGGCAATCCTGTTGCCATATCTCAAGCGGTGCATTCTGCAGTAGAAAACCAAGCACATCCCGCTCCGGATGCTCCGGAAAGTTTTTTTTGCGCTTAGCTGCCGCCTCCAGTTTTTTGCGTTCTGCTTCTACAAAATCCTCCGGATTGATGTACGAACTTAGGTACCGTTTATCCGTAGGAATCAATCGGACCGCTGGGGTTGGTTCATCTGCGTTGACATGGGCTGGTTTGCGCGATCGATTGCGATTCAAGTCGAACATGGCTCGCTGATCGATCAAGTTTTCGAGTGACAGACAGGCATCAAGGAACGCTTCCACCTTGTCCTGTCCAAATCGGTCCATATGACGCCTAACCCGTGAGGCGTGATTGGCCATCTGATCGAGCATCCGTCGGTTGGTGTTGGCAAAGTAGAGATTATTCTTAAAGAAATCGCAATGCCCGTAGACATGGGCCATCACCAATTTTTGCTCCATCACCGAATTGGAATCGATCAAGTAGGCATAGCAGGGATCATTGTTGATCACTAACTCGTAGATCTTCGACAATCCGTACTCGTGGCTCTTGCTGAGCTGCTCATACTCCATGCCGAAGCGCCAATGCGGATATCGCGTAGGGAATCCGCCGTATGCAGCCACCATATTCATTTCCTCAACGGTGACCATCTCAAAAATGACCTCAAAACAGTCTAGATCGTAGCCTTCGGCATGGGCCCGAATCTCGCGCTTTAACTCAACGAGGTGAGGTGGCAAACTCATCTTGGAGAGTTTACGCGCAGATGACGTCTCACGTCATGCTCCGGACGTACAGAAGGCACCGCATTCGCGACGCATTGCCCCCGAGCAGTTGGGGCATGAGCCACAAACATCTGTTATATAAGGGCTTTTAACTTTTGACTCAGCCCTAGTAAGTTTGTAGCGCCGAACACCGCCATCAACGCCTGGGCAAGGGCCGGTCATTCAGTTAGCCCAGTCCGGTGCGAATCCTCCACACTGCAGACTGGCACCTCGGTCAGTCCCTCCACGGCGTGTCTCGTGCACCTGAGCACGCTCAATTCTTGTCGTGGTTGCTCAACCAGTTGGAGATCAATGCGGTGGATACACTGATTGTAGCCGGTGATGTTTTTGATGTCGCTACCCCCAGCGCTCAAGCTCAAGCCCAGTATTTCGGATTTCTTGCCCAAGCTCGAAGTCGGCTGCCGGGACTGAGCGTGGTGGTTCTAGGCGGCAACCATGACGCACCCGCCCGATTAGACGCCGCACGCCCCGTGTTGGATGCTCTTCATATTCACGTAGTCGGAGGTTTACCTATTGAACCCGAAGGGACATGGGATCTCAGTCGAATCCTGATTCCTTTGCCCCCTCCACCTCACCCACCAGAGATCGTCCTCATCGCCGTCCCTTTTTTGCGCCCTAAAGATCTACCACCTTCCATGGCCGAGGCCCAAAGACGGGCGAAGCTACCGCCTAAGAGATCTAGGGAGTCAGAAGGAGCCTCTGGGACCGGCACTAACATCGCCGAGGGGCATCGTTATGTGTACCACTCCCTGGTTGAGGCAGCAGAAATGATCCACCCATCCACGGTCGCCCTGGTGGCCACCGGGCACGCAGTGGTTGCCGGTGGACAACTGTCCGAGAGCAGTGAACGTAGAATCCAACATGGCAACCAACAAGCCTTGTCTTGCTCAGACACATTTCCCACCCAGCTTTCTTACGTGGCCCTAGGCCATCTCCATCTCAGCCAATCAGTTGGCTCACTGCCCCTAGCCTGGTACGCAGGATCACCACTTCCGCTTTCAATGGCTGAGATCGGTTACCAGCATCAAGTACTGCTGGTTGATATTCATGGAAAGAGCCATACTAAGGTAACGTCGATCCCCGTTCCCCGATTTCGGGATTTGATCCGTATTCCGACTGAGCATGCCCCATTAGAGAATGTACTTAAACAACTGGCTACGCTACCGTCCCGAGCACCGCACCCCCAAGCGACATTGCCTCCGCTCGTGGAAGCCCGAGTGCGGGTGGATACCATTGAGCTCCAACTCAAACACCAAATTGAGGAGGCCCTCCACCATGCTTGGGCTCAACTTGCCCGTATCGATGTAAAACGACCGGTGCCATCTGATGAAAAGCAAAATCCAAGCGCCCACAATCTACACGCGTTGGCACCAGAAGACGTCTTTTGCTCACTTCATCAACGTATACGCACCACCGATCCTTCAGCTGAGTTAATATCAGCCTTTCGGGAGTTAATGGAATCTATGGAGATAGACGGGTGAAGATCCTGGCCATCCGCGGAAAAAACCTCGCAAGTCTAACACAATTTGAAATAGGCTTCACTAGCGGACCCCTCAGTCCAACAAGTATCTTTGCTATAACTGGTCCGACTGGCGCCGGCAAATCCACCATTCTCGACACCCTATGTTTAGCCCTATTTGATCGGGTACCACGGTTTGCCACAGCCACGGCAAATCATGATGTTCGCCGAATCATTCGACAAGGGGCGATCGAGGCCCTTGCTGAGGCAGACTTTGTGGGTGTAGATGGCGAATACTATCGGGCCTCCTGGTCGGTATGGCGAGCCCGTCGCAAAGCCTCCGGACGTCTCCAAGATCAACGAGTACACCTATATAGACTACACGGTGCTGAGATGATACCACTTACAGAGAGTACCAAAACAGCAACGCTACAAACTATCCGCCAGAAACTAGGACTAGGATTTTCAGAGTTCCGTCGGGCCGTCCTGCTTGCTCAAGGGGACTTTGCAGCCTTCCTCAAAGCGAGGTCAGACGAAAGAGCTAGCCTGCTCGAACAAATGACTGGAACCAACCTATATGCCAGCCTGTCCCGGGCAGCTTTTGTCCGGGCCAAGAGTGAAACCGAGAAACACCGTTTTTTGGTTCAACAACTACAAGCGGTCGAGACACTCTCCGCTGAGATACAATCTAATCTTAAAAACGAAATCCTTGAACTTGAGCAACAGCACAGCCAACTAATAGAAGATCTGCAAACCGCCCAGCATCTGGAGCAATGGTTCGAAACCAACGAAGCTTTAACCAAAGAATACAAGCATGCTCAAGAACAGAATGAACAAGCAATTATTTCTGCCCAGGCTCTACCCGAGATAGAAGCACAAATTAGCCATCTCGAAATATTTTCGAAACTTCATCCTCTACAAAAACACATAGACATTTCGTTGGCGGAGCTCGTCGACGTACAAAGACAAACAAAAATCGCCGAATCCGAAGTAGAACAAATAGAGACTCAGTTTCGGGCTTGTCACGCAAGGGTCGATCAGGCTTCTGCCGCCCACCAAGCCGCGCTAACCACGGTCGATAAGCTCGAACCACTACTATCTAAGGCTAGTGAACTAGACGAAGAACTCAAGCAACAACAACAGCAACAGCAACAGCTCAACATCCTGACTCAGCAAGCTGAAAAAGAGTTATCTACCCTGCATAAACAGCTCGAGCAGCTCACCGAACAGCTTCGAACCCTGACTTTGAGTGATCAAACAGATGACCAATGGCTAGCCAAACAACGCTTCATCGAAGAACTCCGTCAAGACACTAAGGATACCGAGCCCCTCTCGTTGCTTCATGAGCTAGCTCAACTCACCCAAGAGCTTCGATACGCACAACCCCATCAGCAGATGCGAAGCCAAGAACTCAAACGCTTAGAACCAAATATAGTCTCGCTTCAAAACCAACTTGAGCAGGCAAACCTCAGGGTTACCAAAGCCACTGCCGAACAAACCTCCCCCCTCGCCTCCCTGCCATGGGATGCGGTCAGCTGGACTCGAGAACTGGAACATTTTCATCGTTTAGCCACCGCTGTAGAGAATCTTCGAACACCCATACTAGCGAAACAGCAGCGACAGACCCAACAAAAAAAGCGACAAGTTCAACTACAAAAGCATCAAGAAGATGTGGAGAATCTTCAACTGCAATTACAGGATGCTCACCGGGGAGCAGAACATATTAGCGAGCAGCTTCGAAAGCAGCTAAAGCATCAACTTCAGCCAGGCGAACCCTGTCCCGTTTGTGACATCATTCAACCTCCAGCAATCGGCTCAAGCTCCAAGTGCTCGGAAATCGCACCAGACACTCCCAGTTATGATTACCACCAAATGATCGAACATCTATCGACCGCAAGCGGACAGGCAGCCTCTGCCCAACTCGCCATCGACTGCTACCTAAAAGAACTTGAGGCGATAAAGCAGACCGAACAAACGGAGCAACAATTGTTGACCGCTCTTCGCACCGAGCTTTCCCAGATTTGGCTGAGTACTACCCACCTCCACGCTTTTGGTTTAGGGAAAGTAGGATTGCTGCTTCCGCGAGAGATGCCAAACAGCATAGACGCTCTTGCTCCCGCACTAGATTGTCTCAAAAGTATAAAATCCCAATTGGAAGCCCACGCTCAGGCCGCCAAAAACTCTCAACATCACCAAACCCAAATCGCCAGCGATATGCTAAATGCTCATACCGAGCAAGAAAAGTATCAAGCCCTCCTAGATAGCTCTCTCGAGAGACGTAGATATCTTATCGAGGAACAACAAGCTTACAACCAAGAATATACTCAGCTCCTCGCTCAACATACTCAAAAAACAGAGTACCTCCAGCATCTCCTGGCCAAATCGCCCAACGTAGATCTTGGCCTCACTGACCCCAAAATTTGGGTGGATGAACTGCTGGACGGCCTGGCCGACGCAGAACGAAGACAGACAGAGCGTCGAGCTCGACGCCTCCAACAAGAAGCCATCGAGCAACACCGACGGGATATCCAGGCCCACTACGAGGCAAAATGCCGTCACTTAGCGACTCTGCAAAAGACAGCGCACCAGACCACCGAAAAGAGCCAAGACCTCAATTTGAAGCGATCAGAGCTCTTTAATGGAAACTCGGTGATAGAAGTACGGGAGGAGCTTAAGGCGAAGATTCGTAAGGCTGAGGAGACTAGCACCGAGTACTCTCAGCAGCTCGTACATCTGGATCACAAGCGGGTGGAGGCACTGACTCTCCTTCGCTTAAGACTAGAGGAAGAGCAACGCGCACGTCACCGCGTGACCCAGGCCCAACTCGCCATGCAGGAGGCCTTGGCCCTATATCCAACCAAAACCCACCAACAACTCATAGAACAGCTCTCTCTTCCTCGACAAGACCGGCAAGAGCTGGAAGACAGGAAGACACAGCTTTTGCGTCAACTAGCTCAGGCGGAAGCTACTCAGCAGGACCGTCAACACCGCCTTGAGCAGCACCACCTAGACATGCCCACCATTTCGCGGGAAAAAAATCATCATCGCATAAAGACCGGTCAACGCTTGAGCAAAGCTATTCTTGATTCGCTCAGTCGTTTACGAGGTACGCTTGAGCACAATGAGCATGCCCACAGACGAAGAGACGAACTTCAGCCTCAAGTCCAGCAGCAAGAGATACAAGCTCGCCTGTGGAGTGATCTGTCTGACCTTATCGGCTCGGCAGATGGGAGCAAATTCCGGACTTTCGCACAATCGCTGACCCTTGAGATATTGATCGCCCAGGCAAACCACCACCTACGGGCCCTACGACCTCGCTATGCTCTGAAGAAATGCTCCGTGGCCAATATGGAATTTGAAGTTGTCGACCATGATATGGGTCAGGAGCTACGAACAACCGCCAGCCTATCGGGAGGTGAGACCTTTCTGGTCTCCTTAGCCTTAGCCTTGGCCTTGTCCGATTTATCAGCCCCGACGACGAGCATCGAATCGCTATTCATTGATGAGGGTTTTGGGGCATTAGACACAGACAGTCTTGAGGTTGCCCTTGGCGTCTTAGATCAACTCCAAGCAACCGGACGCACTATTGGTATTGTCTCACACATTCCCGAAGTCGCCGAGCGCATCGGCTTTGAAGTCCACGTGAAACCAACGGGGATCGGCCACTCAGTTGTTGAACTGCGAACCCCCTGAGTTACTCATCGCCACGGGTCTTTGTGCTCGATGACCAGCCCCCCGCTCTAACAAGACCCTGTTGAGAGCTCCAGATCCAATCTGCGTCTCCAGCCAACTCTAAAGCCTTAGTGATATCCACACCAATATGGATCTCGCCATTGGTCCTCAGCAAAGACCACAATCGGAGAGCATCGTCGACAGAGGCCCCGCCACCCACCAACCAGATCGGCTGTTTATCATTCTTCAAGGACAGCACAAACTGGCCCGCTCGACGGTCAATATCCTCCTCAGAAAAGGTCAAAGGCGGTCGGCCGAGCAACCAGCCTAGTGGTGGGCGGCGGAAACCACTCGTAATCCGACGCGCAATATCCCGCCCCTCCAGTATTACGGTGGGCGCAGTCTGCGTGACCCACTTTTCCCAATCGTGAGACAAATGGGGAGATAACGGCGCAAAACAGGCTCCTCGACGGAGGCAACCCAGCATCATCCCCACCCATTCTATCCAGTTATTCGGCCGACAAGCTACAACGTCCCCAGCGCTAACACTCAACCACTTCATCCGTTCAGAGAACAGATGGCCATAACTGTACAAAGAGGCTGCCGGACAAATACGCCCAGCATTCGTTTTCATGTGATCTACTAGCATCGGATACGGCTGCATATTCCAAATACCGTGAATCCTGCAAAAAAGCTGACTACGCATACATCTCTAAGCCTTAATGGCAAACAGCGAACGAGTATTCGTAAAACACAAAGTACCATCTCTTGCTCGCCATTCGTTCATTTTGCGCATACCGTCCCGTTGTGGGGCAAACAATTGATGATGAGACTCAACTACCACCGGCTCCACGGCGCTCCCCCGGCATCTCTGAGGTGGTCAACGAGGATCTCAACGCGAAAGAGCTCTTAACCTCGCTCCTTGTGAAGCTTAGTCAGGACCCCGCGAAAAGCTTTGTTGACCTGGCCGCAATACTCACCTCACGCGGACACTTGATGGAAGCCCTTAGAGTAACCGAGCATGGTCTTCAGGTCGTACCCCATTCGGCTGAAGGACGGACCGAACGAGCGGCGGCTTTACTCACGTTGGATCGACCACGCGCGGCTTATCTCGAACTAGTTCGGGCACTGGCCATCGAGCCCAACCACCGGAGAGCACTGAGGCTTATGGGACAGGTCTACAAGGAGACTGGAGCACCAGAGAAAGCGGCGGCTTTACTCACGGGGCGCATGACGGATAGCGAAGTCCCCTCAACCGTGCTTGTCCTGGACAATTCACAGTATCCAGAAAAAGACGCCGAAGAGGCCTCTCAGGACAGCATGACCCTCATCTCGAACTTGGCCAATAGTCTCAATTTATCACTAAATGAGACTATACCCAACATCGAGGCCACCCAGATCACAAAACAACGGGCCCCCTCACCCAACTGGCGCGACCCCGAGCCCACCATCATTGACCATCCCATCTATAATGCCGGTGCTGCGCACAACGGGTCCTCTGCGGACTCCAAACCACTAGAAGCCCAGTCCCGAGACCAAACTATCATCGATATCAAACCAGCTTGGACAAACGAAAATGCCGAGACTGAGGACCCAACCCTCAACACCCATCCAACATGGGGCGACACAAGCATCATGGAGGCGCCAACATTAACCAAGCTCAACAACCACCCCACCTGGACGTTTGAGAGCGTTGAAATAGATGAACCCACTCAAAAAATTCCGCCAAACCCAAATCTCCGAAGTCTAAGTCAGCTCAGCGACCACGCTGAGTCGGTATCCCGTCCTCCCTCTTGGCCCATCTCATTACGCAACCCCCGGTCCAGGCAAAAAGCCCATACCGGGCGCGTCCACCGATTGCCTCCGCACCCAGAGGTTCCAAAGGCCGTTCTGTCATCTGTCATCTCGTCCAACGTAGTCGAGATGATACCCATACCTCAGATCTTACAATATATCCGAAAACACCGGCGTCCACTACGCATCGTAGGGGTGCTTATCTTCGTCCTGTACACAACATTGCTCACCCTCGCCGTATCCAAAAGTATTTACACATGGTTTTACCCCCCACATTCCGCGCCCAAATCATCAAGAGCCCAATAAACTCAATTCTCACTTCCTGAACACTCTACAGCGCAGATTCATCGCTTACAGCAAAGACCACTGGAATTGATTCGATTAGAATCAACAAGGGGTCGAAGCGCGGCAAAGCCCCGCGTATAATCAGGAACCTGGTTCAACCCAGGTGATGTCTGCTGTATGGCCTCCCTATCGAGGGCCACCGAGCCGCTAGCTTGGCAACAAACATCCCAACACTACTTATTCTCATGCTTGAGACTCTAGTTTTGGAACATCAGACCGTTGAACATAAATGTACGTGAATGAAACTCGAGACCGTCACGGCCTCGAGAAGAAGCACTCTCCAGGGAACGGAGAGATAACCCCAAGCGGTGAGCAACTATGCCGCCAACCATCAGGAGGATGGCCACAAATGCTCTCTCTCGCGCGACGCCCCGGCCAAAAAATCCGGATAGGTGAAGACATCATTCTGGTCATCCGAGAGATTCGAGGCCGCCAGGTTAAAATTGGAATCGATGCGCCACCTCAAGTGCGCGTTCTACGGGAAGAGATTTACGAGGAACTGTGTGCTGCGAATAAATTGGCTGCACAGCAAGGTACTGAACTGCCCGCCGTGCTCTCAACGCTCAAAAAGGACCCCAAGGAGGGATATGACGTATGAGGATCGTAACGCCTCGATTTGGCGAACTGGAGATACCAGAAGAGACCATCGTCTTTTTTCCCGAAGGATTACCAGGCTTTAAAAGCCGTCACTGGGTAGTTTTTGTCCGTGACGAAACGCCGATGATCGAATGGTTACAATCGGTGGACGAGCCGGAGATCGCACTTATGACTATGGACCCCGTTCGAGACTTATTACTAGACTATAGTCCCGAACCCAAAGCTGGGGAACTCAATCCTATCAGCGTAGACTCAGTCCATGAGACTACGATCCGAATAATTATTCGTAATGCGGATAGTCCAGGACGGCTTTCTATAAACTTATTCGCCCCTTTGTTTTACAATGCCCCTCAACGTTTGGGCATGCAGCTGCCGCTGGTCGGCAGCGGATTTCAAGTGAGCGAATTATGGCCACCAGAAGAGATTGTAGCGATGTCACCATCAGGAGGCGTTCAGACCTCTCGAACCTCTGGTCAATCTATCGAGCACAATCGAAATCAGGATATGCAAAATAGAGCCTGTGAATAGAGGGTGGACTCCATCATTTGATGAATTGATACGCCAGTAAGGCGTTATATCATATTATCTATCGTAAATATTCGGATCGGTACCAAATATAACTTCTTCACCATCTGAGTAACCATCTCCATCAGTATCATAGCGTCGGGGATGCGTAAAATAGTCAAACACCTCTTCGATGTCATATAGACCATCCCCATCTCCATCCAAAGCCAGAGGATCACTTCCAAATTGAATGACTTCTTCACGGTCCGTCAACCCATCCCCATCAGTATCAATCTGGAGAGGATCCGTGCGATAGTCATGTAACTCCTCTCCATCAAACAAACCGTCAGCATCGGTATCTGAATCCAGAGGATCAGTGCCGATATCCAGCACTTCTTGACCGTCTGTTAAACCATCCCCATCGGTGTCAGGATCGGAGGGATCTGTTCCCCGTTGCCGTTCTACGTAGTCTGAGATTCCATCACTATCCAGATCATTAAATACACAAGCGGGTAGTGTCAGAAGAACCGTGATACCTAAAACTACTGGCTGCTGCATCATTGGAACACCTCGCCAGCTACGACGAGATACAACACCACGCTTATTCAATCTCTCTGAGGAAGAAGGGAGAAGGACGTTAAAAGCTCACACCACACGATATTCCGACCAATCCAGGCCCCTGGCCACAACGGGCAAAGGTGGAATGACCTAGCTCTACTTTAGCCACGGATGGTTTTGAACTTGATTCAATGAGAGCTAAGATAATGGCGGCACTAGCGGCCACGCCGCTAGCCACAAAACCTATGCCAATCGCCATTTCTGAGGTACGAATGGAGTCTCGAATTTCGGGACAATTCTCCTCTCGTGTCCCAGGCCCCACCCCACACCGTGCATCGTCATTGTAACGTGCGGCCTGGTCGTTGCGAACAACTAGAAACGCAGTACCCACTCCCGCACCAACAGCGGCTATAGCCGCACTTGTCCAAAAATAGGGCATCAACGAGGTGCGTTTGGCGGTAATAGACTCCAATTGTGGATCCAACGACACCGAGCTGGGAGACGTCTTCACCGTAGAAGTTGGTGGTTCTACATCTTGTCGACTCACCGCATCCCGCGGTCTAGTCCTACGTACAAAGCGCAGACTCTCTAAAGCTTGAGCTTTAGAGGGAACCTCGATTTGTCGAACAATAGGCCAATATCCGTCGGCCTCAGCCCGAATAACCACGGTGCCAGCCACGACCCAAATCGGTTCGCTTAGAGGAGTTCGACCAACGGGCTTGCCGTTGATCACCAACTTTGCGCCCTCCACTGAGCTCACTACTTCCAACTGACCCAACCGAGAACGGATGGTGTTCATACCACTCAGCAGGGCACCTCGGTATCTCGTAATCCAAGGATTTTTTGTGGCTGACAGAGCCTTGTCGAGGTGCTTCCTGGCTTGTAGCCATCTCCCCAAAGCTTGTTCGGCAAGGGCAATTTGAGCGAGCGCACGTGGACTTCCAGAAAGAGCGTACGCATCTCGAAACTTGTTAAGGGCATCGGTGTCTCGACCTTGCTCACGGAGCGCGATGCCCTCCACCAGCAACTGCTGCACATCCTGGCCCAACGCAGAGGTAACAAGAGCTAGAGCAAATAAAAGCTTCATTTTAAAATAAGAGCATTATTTGTGCCCTTTTTAGGCACAGGTTTTGGACGGGTTTGCAATCCATCGCTACGGACTTCCTTTTTGGATAGCTTTTTTTTGCGTTGCAACTCTCGTCGTTTTTTCCGAACGTCCGTCTGCACTTGGTTAGATGACTGTGGCACACCAGTATCGGAACTGGCTCGATCTTTTGGGGGAGGAATCGGCGCAAGGTAAAACTTAGATACATCTGGAGCCTTGTCTTCGAACTCAATGCTCTGGGGCACAAATCCCGGAGCAGAGACCTCCAGTCGATGAGATCTTCCGTCTTTTGGTAACTCGATCTCAAGTTTTCCCACACCAGCTAGCTCCCCATCTAAACGTAACTGAGCCGACCCCGGCTCTACCATTATTGCCACTCTAAAACTGCCCAACGGTGAGGGCGATGTACGAGCACCCAGTGGTGAATCAACAGTGTCGGTTGATTCTTCTCCCGAGGCCGTAGCGGCAACCACCGCCACATTCTCATTCTCTGGTTTCTCCGCAGAAGATGGTCTCAGACCGTAATTTAGCGCTACCCAGGTGATAACCACCATCAGCAGTGCCAGCATAGCTGAACCGCCCAACCACAGACGACGACGTCCCTGACCAACAGTCCTATCTGGCGTCAGTGTTAGACTCTGAGAACGAAATGAGAGCGCAAGTTCTCTCGCCTGAGAAACATCAGAAGATTCCGAAGTCAAACGGGCTTCCGCCACATGAACACCGAACAGAGGAGACCAAACATTGCTGAGCCGCGCATCCGCGAATTGCAACAATGCCCGCCCTAAATCCATGACCGTCGGGTATCGCGCTTCTGGATCCGTAGCCATCGCAGTCAAAATAACCGTCTCTAACTCGGCGGGAATATCGCTGCAGATTTCGGAGGGTGGCGTGAAATCTCCACGAACGATTCGGTGGAGTACTTGGTACATTGAGTTCGCGGTAAATGGCCGGTGGCCCGTTATGCAAAGGTAAGCAATAACCCCCAAAGAGTACTGATCACTTCGTGCGTCGACCTTCACTCCGCCGTGCGCTTGTTCCGGAGACATGTAGCTCGGCGTACCCAACACCGTGCCCGTGAGGGTGATACCTTCAATATCTTTCTCATCAATGATTTTGGAGATGCCAAAATCCAATAATTTAGGCGACACTTCCCCTAGGCTGCTCTGAGCCAGGAAAATATTTGATGGCTTCAGGTCCCGATGAATCACGTTGCGCTCATGAGCAGCATGAAGAGCGGAACTAATGGGAACCAGAACATCCGCGATAACTGATGGCGTCAACCTTCCATGTTTACGAAGCAGACCGCTCAGACTGATACCCTCGAGAAACTCCATCACCATATAGGTAATATCTCCCTCAGAGCCAACATCGTAGACATCGACAACATTAGGATGACGGAGCCGGGAGGCTGATTCACCTTCGCGAAGAAACCTCATCCTCACTTCCGGTTCGTCTGCCACCCAAGGGCTTAAGACCTTTATCGCTACTTTCTTCTTCAGTTCGACGTGTATGGCTTCATAGACGGTACCTACCCCTCCGGCGCCGACTTTCCGACCGATGAGATAACGGCCGAAACGCGTGCCAGGAACCAGAGCCTCTTCCCCGTGCCACTCTTCTGAAGCCGTTACCATCGCACGCTCATATATCTCGCTCTTCGAACGGGAAGCCAAGTTGTATCCTCAAAATAAAGGATAAACCTCACACAACATGTGTCTGAATATGATGGTTTCAGGCATAGCTAAGATGTCACCTCGGTCAGCTAAACACATGCGCTCGCTTACAACCACATAAATCGAAAGCTGTTCCATACGGAGATGTAATGCTACGCCAATATGATTCATCTACCCCTGCCGTGTCCACCGTCGAACAACAGTATCTAGTTCAATTCCGCCTATCTACCAGACTGCAAGCGCAGACAATTGCCGACGACATTGGTCGTTCGCGCCCACATGTGCCTTCATAACCACTTTCGCACAAGTAATGCACATCATACGTCGCAATAATAGGCAGGGAAGATAATATCTGCGCTCTCGCCACTCTTATTCTCACGTCCCAGACGTCAGTCGGAATGAGTCAATACCATCACATTATTATCATACAGCGGTGCAGATATGAAACCCGCAAAGGATTGCCCCATGTGATCCTTTTCTGATCCACCTCGTGTTTCTCGCCGTTCTCATGACTATCATTTGAAGGCATCAATCGGGCTTGCCTCAAGTCCACGGCCGATAGGGTTCAAGTGGCCTCGAACCCAGTCCTCCTGACCCAAAACCGACTCTACAATGATAAGCCAGCGAAGCATGTCTCTCAGTCGTCTCTTCTCTTCTGCTCGATCCTGTTCTACCCGAATATCCAGACTCGCTGCGGTCGTTTCTAGAATCCAAACTCGACTCGAAAATTTCTATCGCTTTTGTGGACTCCGCATAGATGCTTGCCTTGCAAACATGACCTGCATCTCGCTGAAGCACCCTCACTGCAGATATTAACCACGGGTCAGATACTGATGATACTGCACCCAGTCCAAGTCATCTCCAATTGGATTATGCTACCTCAGCAATCTGGTGACGCACTTTTTGGGATAAACGGTCGACGTCGCCTGCTACCTCAGATACGGGTGAGTTAAGGATCCTGGGTGCTTCTCTATGCTTTCATTGTCCATGAAGCGAGTTCGTGTCTTTATAGACATAATGCATAGTCAACCTGAGGGCGTATAAACCCATCTCTGAGGGAGATGACATAAGATGAAGTGCCCTTCCTGCGGTCTCGAAGTAGCCTCTAAAGCTTGGGTCTGTGAGATATGTTTCTCCGTGTTGGATCCAGGGCTCTTGCGCTCTGGCAATCAAGAAGGGACACTGGACGAAGACCCATCGCAGACGGCCGAGGGCCCCCCCCACATATCAGCCGATGAAATCGATGAAATCGGATCAGAGGATTTCAATGAAATCAGAACATGCCCTATTCCTATTGATTTCATAGCTCCTAAGACCGTGGAAATTTCGTTCCAGCTCCCAGCAAAACACCAACCGGCTACGTTCGAACCTCAGCATCAACCGGGAGTTAATGAAGGTATCTTTCTCCCTTTCGAGGATCGCCCTGACCAGCAGACTAGAGATATCCCGCTGAACTACCCAGAGTTGCAAGATCTCGTACAGCTAGCCATGGAAGAGGTGGATCGTTTTGGGCAATGCGGCGACGGAGATCCGGTGCATAATGGCCATCTTGATCCGCCACCCAATCACGCTGCGATGAGGATTGCGCCATACTCCGACGAACTCGGTGGGCTCGATATTACGCTATCTGAGCCTTTGAACGATATGTTCGACAATGATACTGTTGATGGTTTGATCTCGTCTTTCGAGCCCCATGAGACCGTAGAAGGCGTAGAAATGAAGGGGTCTAGCTATCAGACCGGTAACTATGCACCACTCGCTAGCCAACCGGATAGCGAGAATACTCCTCAGCACGGATCTTGGGAATCAGCCGACAACCTGGTCATTAACATACCACCAGCCGATACAGCCCACGAAAGCCCAAGCCCGGCGATGATCAACGACCATCCTCCCCTCCCGCCGTCCGCCACATCTTCCTTCGAGACCACCGGTAATAATTCTTCCTTCGAAGCCATTGGTAACAACGATTCAATACCTGAAGAGTATAGCGATCGCCTCTTGCTAGAAGCCTATCCCACCCGCAACGGGGCACATGCCGTAAGTTCTGATTATGACGGGGATCTCGCGGACTACGAGAGAAATATTGTAGCCTACGAGAAGGATATCACGGACCACATAGACTTACGCAACACCACCAATCCATCCTTTACATCAAACGAGCCCCACGAGCTCGACACTAAAGCTCTAGACGTCGACCCAATCGACGTTCTCTCAACCAGCCCTGACGCGATATTGCTTTCCGAAGAAGAGAACACGCTCGGTGCCACCACTCCCACAGTAGGCACCAGAAACACAACCACACCTTCGCCCAAAAACCTACCGTCCGCTGTGGAGGCCAGCGACGGTATCCAAAGTGAAGCTAACCTTCGCAAACACAGTCACATAAAGCTTATTCAAAAGAAACGACCTGAAGGGCGAAACAGCGAGGACGATTTATCCCACTCGGACCTAGGTCGTTCCCACATATCCGGGGGAACTTCCAACTACGAATCAGTAATCACCGAACCATCAGTGCCTTCAGTCAGTATAGAATTGGCCAAAGCGGCTCAATTTTACCGGAAGGCACAAAAAGACCAGCGTGAAGGGCGAACCAGTTCCGCACTTGCCAATATACGTTTAGCGCTTACTTTTAATCCTAAAAACACACAATATGCCGAGGCACTTCAGTCGATGAGCCAAAACCCACCACTATCCGCCTCGAAGACCAGTGTGAGTACCGCGCGGGAACTCTACCAAAAGGCCACCACTGCCCAAGACCAGGGTGAGTACGACGCAGCGACCGAGCTTCTCGAGCAAGCTCTCACTCTGTACCGACAACCGGCGCTTCTCAATCGGCTGGCGGTCATCTTTGCAACTCATCATCATGACTTCAACCGTGCTCAAAGCCTTCTCGAAGAAGCTATTTCTCGGGCACCAGGCAAGGATGTGTATGTCAGAAACCTTGATAAGGTGTTGTCGATGGCTGCTTCTGCCAACGGACAAGAAGTATCCCAGCCAAAGGTAAATCTGTGGTCACTGCTAGGTATCCAGCGATAATCACTCTGCGATTGTGCTCATTCCTGCCATTTGGATCACAATTTCCCACTCTCGAGCAGTGACCGGCTGAACCGATAACCGAGCTCCTTTCTGCACCACCATCATGGAAGAAAGGGCTTGTTCTTGTTTGAGCTCCTCCAATGACACCACTCTAGGCAATAACTTGGCTGCTCGTACATCCACAACGTACCATCGAGGCGCCTCTGGGTTGGATTTGGGATCGAAATACTTTGCCTTGGGATCAAACTGCGTAGGATCTGGGTAGCCTGCTCGAGTCACTTCAACCGTTCCAACGATATGTGGTGGTGTCGTGCGGGAGTGATAAAAAAAGCCTAAATCACCTTCCTGAATCTCATCCCGGAGCAAATTGCGAGCTTGATAGTTACGAACGCCGTCCCAGTGCGTGGTTTGATCGGGGCAACTACGCAAATGGTCCCAACCAAAAACGTCCGGTTCGCTTTTAAATAGCCAATAACGACGAGCCATAGTCCCGCCCTAACCTGGCGGTATCCAGAGCTCAACCATTGTGAAGCCGAGGTTCCTTTGGCATCTCCCGCATGACTTCCGCTTCGTAGAGAGCCACCTCTTCCATACGAGCCTCCATCTTCGTACGCCCGAACAGTAATCGCGCAAGGTCGAGATATAAGCTATGATGACGAGCCTCGGAGACAAGAAGATCACGGTAAAGCTCTCGCAATCGTACGTCATCTAACACATCCCCTAAAAGCCCCATTCGCTCGCAGCTACGCGCTTCTATGAACGCACACACCATCAACGTGTCCAACAAGCGCTCTGGTTCGGCCAATCGTACGCATTTCATCAATTTTCCCGGATATGGGGAAGGCTTCAGTCGCTGGTAGCTTATAGAGCGCTCCGCCAAGTGCTCCAGCATAAGCTCGAAGTGGGTCAGTTCCTCTCGTGCAAGCTCCGAGAGAGGCTTAGCCAACTGTGGGTACTCGGGATACCTAAAGATAAGGTTTAAAGCCGTAGACGCCGCTTTCTTTTCCAAATGGCAGTGATCTAGTAGGATCACATCCATGGATTGTACCGCTCGTTCCGGCCAATCCAACGGAGTATGCAGGGCGAGATGCAGCATCAGATTAGGCAGTCTTCAGCGCACGGTCACACTTCGCCGCTAAAACAAAGTCAGCTTGCGCAAGCCCATCTATTTTGTGAGTGAAAATTTCAATCCGAACCTTTCCCCACGTAAAATATATGTCCGGATGATGCCCAAGCTCCTCCGCTAAAACTCCCACTCGATTAACGAAAGCCAATGCCTGAGCAAAATCAGGGAAAGTATAATTCTTCATAAGATGGTGCTCATCCACAACCTGCCAGTCATGGGCAAGTTGGGTCAAATAACTCTCCAGCGCCGGCCCCTTTAGAGCTGGCTCACCCCCTCCACACGGAGTGCATGGCTGATCTGCAAGTTCTGACATGTCTTTAAGGTGCATGTTTATAACGCCCTCGCCAAGTTCAGTCTGAAAGCAGACGCTTAATACTCGTCTTCCGTGTGCCTTTTCTGCCCTTAGCCATGGCCTCCTTACCGGAAAGACCGAGCGTCTTGTTCTTTTTGCGAGCCCGCTTCATCGCAGTTGCTTGCTTACGGGTATCCATCGATGCCTTCGCCGCACCTTTCTCTAGGACTTTCCGTCCTCGGTCCTCGTTTTTGTGTGAGCGATAGCCCAAGAGCAACGGTACACCCTCAAATCCATAGCTTCGCCGCAGTTCATTCATGACAAACCGCCGATAGGAAAAATGAATCAACTCGGGGTTATTCACCGAGACCAAAAAACGAGGCGGCCGAATATCAACCTGAGTCATGTAGTATATGCGACCAGACCGGCCTTTCTTTGATGGAGGCGCATGGCGCTGAGTCAGTTCATCAACAAAGCGATTGAGTTGTCCGGTGGGCACTCGCCGGGCATACTCTCGATGAATACGCCGTACCATCGGCAGGAGCTTATCCACACCACGACCGGTATGAGCGCTTGTAAATACCACCGGCGCATACGCGAGATGCGGCATCGCATCCCGAATGGCCTGAGTGTGCGCCCGGGTAGTGAGACCATCAAACGCTTTATCCCACTTGGAAACCACCAAGATCACTGCTTTGCCCTTCTCGTATGCAAAGGCAGACACCCGTGCGTCCTGACGGGCCAGATCTTCTGACGTATCTAGCAACAGCAAAGCTACATCAGATCGCTCAAGACCCTTAAGTGCCGCAAACACACTAAACTTTTCGACCCGGTGAATGATCGAGCGTTTGCGCCGAATCCCTGCGGTATCAATAAATAAATACGATTGACCGGAGGCTTCCACCACAGAGTCAACCGAGTCGACCGTTGTACCTGCCACCTCAGACACCAAATGACGATCTTCCCCTAACAACCGATTCACTAATGAGCTTTTGCCCGCATTAGGTCGTCCGATTACCGCCACCCGAATAGGCTTTTGAGCTTCGAGCCTCTCCGCATGGATTGGATCACCTGGGATTGCATCAAGAGGAGCCATCGGAAACGACTCCGGATGGCCTTCATCTCCGCGAAGGGCAATAGGCGGCAACCTATCTACCACCAGCTCCGCCAACTCACCGACATTTCGACCATGAGCCGCACTGATAGGAATGACTTCAGGCAGTCCCAACCGGTGGAATTCATGAGCAAGATTTTCGTGACTTGGGCCATCGATCTTGTTCACAGCCAGCACGATCGGTTTCCCGCTTCGACGCAGCAAAGTAGCAACATCAAAGTCCTCTGGCATCACCCCGGCCTGGCCATCAGTGAGAAAAATGATCGCATCCGCCTCATCCACCGCCAGCTCCGACTGTTCGAGAACCCGACGCATAATTGGATCTACGCTCTCTGGATCGAAACCACCGGTATCGACCAAGATTACTGCACGATCATACACTTGCCCAGCCAGTTCCGCGTCGGCATAGATTCGATCTCGAGTTACACCCGGTTGGTCAGCCACAATAGAGCGAGATCTCCGGGCCAAACGATTGAATAGTTGAGATTTCCCTACATTCGGACGACCAACGATCGCTACTATCGGACGCACAGCCTCCGGGTTGTATTCGCTCATGAGCTAATGGTCCTCATCTTCCTCTCCCGTCATAACTACCCCAGTATCTGATCTCATAAGCAATGGATCTACTTCCGACAAGGCAGATAGATTCTCGATCAATTCAAGTTCATCAGGAGATAGTTCAACATGGGCTCCATCATCTGCGTAGTCATCGCGTTTGGTATACCCCAGCCGTTGAAGATGCTGAGGGTTGCGACTCCATTCTTCCGTCACTTTTACCGATAACTCCATGTATACCTTGGAGCCCAAAAGAAACTCGATATCTTTCCTCGCTCTGGTCCCAATAGTTCTAAGACGCGACCCCTGCTTACCGATCACAATACCTTTTTGTGACGATCGCTCCACATGAACCGTAGCCCTAAGCCTCACCAGCTTTGGGCGAATGTCGTCAAAGTGCTCAATAGTGACCGCAACGGAGTAAGGAATCTCTTCCTTTAGCTCAAGCATCGCTTTCTCGCGAATAAACTCCGCGACAATCTCCCTCTCACTTCGATCCGTCACTTCATCAGGCCCTAACAGGGGCTCCGATTCCGGCAACGCAAAGCCCAATTCTTTTACCAAGCGGTCAAGACCAGTCTTGTGCAGAGCCGACACCGGAACCAGGGCGGCCATCAGAGAACCTAGGTCCGATTGTAGATTGTTGATTTGCAAAAGCAGATTGGCTTTATCATCCACCCGATCAACTTTGTTCATCGCCACAACAACCGGTTTTTCATAGCGCTTTAGAACCGATAAAACCCTCTCATTACCAGGAGTTATTCGTCCATCACCCCGGGCCTCGACCACAAATAGAATAACATCCGCATCCCGAAGCGCTCCTTCAGCTTGGGATACCATAAAGCGGTTCAGCGGCCCTTTAGCCAAATGATGCCCTGGCGTATCAAGCAAAAGAATTTGCGCTCCTTTGGGATTCAGTACCCCCAAGAGATTCTTTCGGGTAGTCTGGGGTTTGTGACTGGTTGGTGCCAATTTCTGACCAAGTAGAGCATTCAGTAAAGTTGATTTTCCAACGTTGGGTCGCCCCATGATCGCCACCCAACCAGCTCGGTGCAACCCACCGGAGTCTCCATCAAATATCTCCGGCTCGATCGGTCGTCGCGGTCGATGATAGTTGGATCGTCGCTGCTTTTGCTGTTCCGCCTCCGCAGCTCTAGCTGCTTCCGTTTGGGCCTTCTTAGCTGCTTTCCTCTTCGTTCGAGCCCGCTTTAGCCGAGCTCGGGCGGCCTCATCCCGAGTTGTTGTATGTTGACTTGCTGCACGGGAAGCTCTCCCCTTTCGCGTTCTCATTCCGCGTTCCACTCATCCAATACCGATTGCGCAGCATTTTGTTCCGCTTGTTTCTTGCTGCGCCCGGTGCCCTGGCCGAGCACGTCGTGTTCTACGACTACCTCCACCACAAATCGCTTCTCATGTTCAGGCCCTTCAGAGGCGACCAATCGATAACGAGGCGTCAACTTTAAGGTCGCCTGACATCGGTGTTGAAGCTCAGTTTTCGGATCGGTATCTGCCAACCGCTCACCGGCAGTAAAATCTAACAGCGGCAGAATCACCTCCGTGGTTGCATGAAAACCAGCATCCAGATAGATAGCAGCCACCATGGCCTCAAAGGCATCCGCCAAAAGTGAGGCCCGTTCTCTCCCTCCCGATCGTTGTTCACCCCGACCGAGGCGTAAAATGGCACCTAAGCCTATATCTCGGGCTAGCTGGGCAAGAGCACCTTCATGAACAATAGATGCACGCATGCGCGATAGTTCTCCTTCCCGGGCACTCGGGAACCGCTTCATCAACTCTGTAGACACCACGAGATCGAGGACGGCATCCCCCAAAAACTCGAAGCGTTCATTGTCTGAAGTACCGCTCTCTTGCTCTGTCCCTCCATTAACCTCATTCACAAATGACCGGTGGGTGATGGCTTCTAGATAAAGAGTTCGCCGGGTAAATGAATAGTTGAGCGCCTCCATTAACCGGAATTCGGGATCTTTACTCATACCATCGCTTCCACAATCCAACCTCCGCCCACCACTTCATCACCTTGGTAGAACACAGCCGCCTGCCCCGGAGATATGGCCCTCACCGGAGCATCAAAACGCACGCTGGCTTCTTCCCCCTCACGACAGACCGAAGCCATGGTTGCCACGCCCCGGTATCTAACCCGGACCATGGCCCGAACCAATTGACCTGGTGGAGGAGCTTGGAACGGCCAATTCATTCGCTGGGCCCTCAGTCCAGACCGAAGCAAGCTCTCGGCTGGTCCAACGGTCACGGTTTTAGAGGGAGCATCGATGTGGAGTACATGGAGGGGATGACGGGCGGCCACTTTCAAGCCTCTTCGCTGACCTACGGTATAGTTCATGATCCCCTCATGCTCACCGAGTTTCTCACCCCGCTCACTCACGATGATTCCTCGGTGATCCCCCTTTGCTTCCGGTTGACGCATAACAAAGCCTCCAGCCCCAGCGCCCCCCACAAAACAGACCTCCTGACTCTCAAGCTTATGAGCAACCGGCAGGCCC
The DNA here is from genome assembly GCA_019634385.1 of Myxococcales bacterium. Taxonomy (GTDB): domain Bacteria; phylum Myxococcota; class Kuafuiibacteriia; order Kuafuiibacteriales; family Kuafuiibacteriaceae; genus JAHQVK01. The sequence continues at coordinate 42,000 of JAHQVK010000050.1, forward strand.
GATGATAAAGCTCGCTCCCGTACTTGTGCTTTATCCCAAGCCCCCACGGGAAAAATAAGGTCCCGCAGAATGTCTCTCGGGGTACTAAATAGAAAGTAACTCTGGTCTTTTGCGGGATCCGAACCCGCGAATAACCGAGGTCGGAGCAACTCATCAACCCTAAGTCGGGCGAAGTGCCCGGTCGCAAGATGAGTACAACCCAGTGCAACCGCTCGCCGATGCAATCGCTCAAGCTTAACAAAGGCGTTGCATCCTACACACGGATTCGGGGTCCGTCCCGCCAGATACTCCGTGACAAAGGGGCGAACAACATGGTCCGCAAATGGCTTCCGAGCATCAACTGCATAAAAAGGGAACCCGAGCATCTCCGCCACACGGCGAGCATCTTGGAGGTCGTCTGGAGGACAGCACGCCCGGGGTGCCAATGGATTGTCTGGCTCTGGATCATGCAAGCGCAGGGCAAGTCCCACAACCTCAGCCCCTACTTCCACCAGACGTAGGGCGGTTACGGCCGAATCCACCCCACCCGACAACGCCACCGCCACCCTTTGACCACGTAGGGAACTAAGCTGCTCGTTCACCTCCTCCGCGCTAGGTGCTCGCGTCCGTAGGCTACCCTTATCGTTTGTCGGTTCTATTTGATGCAAAACCCCTCCTCCTCACCAATCCTTAGCAGGTGGGCATTCACGCACAGCTCGCTCTACGCCCCTAGGTTCCAGACGAACGAACTACGCCAATGAGTGGGGGAGAGGGAATAACTATTCTTCGCCGTCTTCAGCTTCATCACCGTCATCACTATCATTCAAATGACCGAGTGACGGACGAGCATCAGACGGATAATCAACCCGTTCTTTTAGCTCCTTCCCTACCTTAAAGAACGGTAGCCTTTTAGCAGGTACGTGAATCGTTTCCCCAGTACGCGGATTCCGACCGGTATACGCCCCATAAGGTCGACTCGTAAAACTACCAAAACCACGGATTTCTACTCGATCGCCGCGTTTGAGAGCCTCTCCCATTTGCTCAAAGACAAGGTTTACGATCTGTTCTGATCGCTTCTTTGTGATACGTGCACGTTCGGCAAGGTGCTCTACAAGCTCGGACTTGTTCATTGTCCCTACGCACGGTCTGAAAAACGCATAAACGTTCGTACAGACCCCTTTTTGGTATTCCATCACCAGCTCTGCGTAGCTGGAGACTATGTCGCCCCCGACAGGGCTCGAACCTGTGGCCTACGGTTTAGGAAACCGTCGCTCTATCCAACTGAGCTACGGGAGCTGATGTAGCCGTTTCTATAGCCCGGAGAGAAAACACTGTCAATACGAAGAGATAGTCCCTCCGAGCTACTCGATCTTATCTAAGGGACACTCAGTACCTCACCAGAGAATAGCAAGTTGTATCCCCAAGGGCTTTTCTTCCCTCCAAAAAGCCAAGCTCCACAACAAATGATACCCCAATAATTTCAGCACCCTGGCTTTCAACCAATGCCATCGCAGCCTTCATGGTACCCCCGGTGGCAAGCAGATCATCCACCATCACCACCTTCATTCCCGGACGAAGTGCATTGGCCTGAACTTCCAAGGTGTCCTGGCCATACTCAAGATCGTAGGAGCGACTTACGACCGTTCCAGGGAGTTTTCCTTTTTTTCGGACAAGGACCAAACCTTTCCCCATCTTCATGCTCATAGCCGTACCGACCAGGAATCCTCGAGATTCTATACCAACCAGAGCATGAACGCCCGCTGGATCGTATGGCGCAGACATAGCTACCGCCAGTTCCGCCATCGCGTCACCCGAGCCCCACACCGGACAGAGATCTTTGAAGACAATGCCCGGCTTCGGAAAGTCTGGCACGTCACGTATCAGGCCACGAATGCGCTCAGCAGTTGTTAGGTCCGTCATATGGAGAGTGATACCCACCCTCAAACAGCGTGTCTATGGTAGCACCTGCCAAGGATTGATCCGCTCTTCCCCCCGAGTCAGCTCAAAGTATAGCCGAGGGGAAGCCGCTCCACCGGAAGTACCGACCAAACCAATAACCTCCCCTTGATGAATAAATTGCCCTTTGGGAACACATGTTTCCAGCAGGCTCCCGTATAAGGTACGACGCCCATCCAAATGCTGAAGGACCACGATCGACCCGTAGTCATGCTCCTCCGCGGCTTCGATCACTCGTCCCGAGCGACTGGCCCAGACCGGCGTGCCAAGCGGAGCAGCAATCGCCAACCCATCATGCCGTTGTCCATGATGCTTCCCAAAATCAGTCAGCACCACCCCATCAATGGGCCAGATAAACCCCGTCCCTGAGACCGACCAGTCTCCAGGCGCATTCGCATACTGAGAACACTCGGTCGGCTGGGTTACCGGGGATATGGCTATCCTCTTCCGAATATATGGCGAGTCACCAACTCGCCGATCACGAGCGGAGCGACGCCAGACCGGCCTAGGCAATCGAAGCTGTTGCCCCACCTGGAGTTGATCAGCGCTGATCATATGATTAATATCCACAATATCAGACACTTGTAGATGATACCGCTGAGCTATAGCACTGAGGGTGTCCCCTTCCTTTGCTACGTAAGTTTGGGGAACGGGGGCTAAGGCTGAACCGCGAGCACCATCAGTGCTACGACCAAAGACCTGACAACCACCCCCGGGGAGGAAGACAAACACACAAATTATTGGAATTTTGGCACGTCTCATCACTCAGCGTTCAAGAGCGAGCACATCGTTTGAGTCCGACGGAGGGGAGACATTACATACCCGAGCCCAAGAAGAAAAACCCCATTCATCAAATCCAGTAAAAACCTTCTTACTCGCGCTCAAATCTACCGAAAGCGGGGTTAGAGATATGATCCCGTCAGCCAGCGCCGCACAATCACTTCCTGGCACCAACATGGGTTCTGACGGTACACCGCCAATCCAAAAGTATGGTCCCCCGCGAGGGTCATCCCGTCGATGCACAGAATGCCTATATAACCGGTGACCCAAGAAGGTGAGTTGCCAGCGAGTAGGACACCCAGCAGGAACGTTAATATTAACAACGGTGGAACCATTAAACATCCCGGTCAGCATCCGCTCCCCCACCTGGCGAGCAAACTTTGCAGCCACCGCATACGACCCCTCATACGGTGTAGCGAGGGATACCGCCATCGACGGAATACCCATAAGAGTCCCCTCTGCGGCCGCACCTACTGTGCCGGAGTAGTGAACGTCATAACTGATATTTGGACCATCATTTACCCCCGACACAACCAACTGAGGACAACGCGGTAGCAACTCGTGGACCCCGAGATACACACAATCCGCTGGCGTACCATCTACCATCCACCAATTGGGCCGAACTTGGTTCGCCCGAAGTGGTCGATGCAAGGTGATCGCATGTGAAAAGCCGGAACGATTGCGGTCAGGAGCCATCACCACCACATCACCAAGCGTAGACAGTTCCTCCGCCAACGCCTCAATTCCCGGTGCTGTTATGCCATCGTCGTTGGTCACAAGAATTAAAGGGCGCTCACCAGCGGAGGGGCATTCACTCACCGTATTGGACATAATGCGGGTTGTCCCAGCGTCTGGAACTGACCGTCAACCCAACCCGGTCGCTAACGGGCTGCTGAACCACCCAACCCGAGAGATACCAACATCGTCATGGTTCTAGCGGTGACAGGAGTTGACCAAGCCGGACCTCGCGCCTTGGGATATCCGTGATCATGTCTGGCTCCAAAAAAGACGCACCCTCACCTCCAACAACCCGTACCCAAACCCTCCGTCACCAAGCCTGGAATCTTGGGCAATTGCTTGCTGCTCTCGGACGGCGGCCACTAGTATGGCTCGGGGGTACATTGCTCTGCGGCCTGGCTCTCCTCCTTGAGGCGGCGATCGGCCAATCTGGAGAGGCCCTTTTCAACCTCGCCAGTTACGTACCTTTTCTTGGCGGTGGGTGGGCTGTCCTCGCTTTTTCAACGACAAATCCCGCGCACGTATTGGGTCATTTCCCTAGCCGTCAGCAGGCATTAAAATTTATCGCCGCGGCCTTTGTTGTCCTTATGCTGTCCGGCCTCGCCCGGATAACCCTCACTATTATCGGTGAACTCGCGATCAAGACCGCCCTAGCTTTGGGGCCTACTGTGGCCCTCGCAGACCAAACTTGGCCACCAGCATCCCTATGGCGAGGCCTGATGGTGATCGACGACCAACCTCGAGCATTTGCCAGACTGGTGCTCATCAGCGCTGGCATCCTCCTACTGACCGTGCTCGCCGTACCTACTGGACTCAATCTTATGTTAGGCACCAGCGGGGGCGGGCTCTTCGTACAGGGCATGGCACGAGGCCTGGGGTGGGCCATCATTTCCGGATTGTGGATGCGATTCTATCTACGACTTCGAGTACCCGCTTAAAGCCAAGCGGCCCACAGACGAATTAGAGATAGGATGATGATAACCAAGGCGGCGAGGCGCGGACCTCCTTCTACTCAGCATCTTCAGTAGATTGCTCTTCTTGGGGCTCCACAACAAAACTCAACGAATCAATTTGTAGACCGGGTAAACCCAACGATATGTCAGTTTGGATACCAACCGGACCAGGCACCGTGTACTGCGCTGGCTGACGACAACTGATATTTCCAAGCTGAACCAAAAACGTGCCGTCTGACCGTCGCACCGAGCTCCCCGGGACATCAATCACCGACCCGAGTTGGCCAGGAAAACACTTAGTCTCAATGTCCTCTTGCGTGTTATCCGCCCGCAAACAAGTGCCGCTGTATTGCCCCTCTTCCACCTCGCAAGTCGTCCGGCATGCGTTCGGCCGGATAGGCACGGTAATTCCATCAGAGCTTTCAATATCATCCGCTACGCACTGCTCATTGGAGGGACATTCATCATCCGACGCGCAGGCTTGGCGGGTCTCACTACAGAGACCACACCAACACCGGAAGCGTTTGTTACCATTCTCATCCTCGGGACCACAGCTAGGTTGATCCGAGGTGAGCGTGCGGCGAACTCCCTGAGAATTCCCCTCCGTGAAGCCCACACTCAGTGCCACTCCCAAAGGTTGGGTACAATCGAGACTATAGTAACCAGCCTCACCATTAAACGTCTGTTCACCATTTCTATCACAAGACTGGCGAATTCCAACCTCCTCGTCATATGGGAAAGAGCGGACAGGCGCCGGTCCCGAGCTACCGGCAGTTTGGCACTCACCGTCTCTTTTACCATCATTTGCGACCAAATCACCAACACACACCGCGCACTTACCCGGTTTAGAAAAATCGGTCGTGCCGGTGTTACTAAAAAACCGGTCAAAGCTCACTCGCCCAGTTTCGGTATTTATCAGTCCCGTCACTGGAGGTTCAGTATCCGAGGGATCCTCGTTGGCGAAAAACACCGCGGCGCAAGTCACCTGGCCTTGGAACACAGGAAATGGCGGGCCAAGAAAATATGCACAGGTAGAGTTACCACAGGATTCACTATCATCACAGGACTGGCCATTGTGAGCACATACTTTACGCCCTAGCCCTGATGAGTCGCTGGGATCAAGGTTTCGACACTCCCAGGGTGGACAGTCAGCATCGCTGTCACAAACGATAGAAGTATCACCTACACATCGCTGAGTAACCACTGGGTGATCCCGAACTGGCCCTGCAAAGGCGCAGTTCCTACAATCTGGACTGCAAGTAGTGGTCTTTACCCGGACAAAAGAATTGAGCGCGAGAGTCGTATCGTGCCCCACCCCTGTCCATCCGATCTTGACCTCGTTGCCAGCAACAAATGTAAATTTGAAATGAGATGGGCATTGCTCAGACTGGGGAGGTTCTGGTGAGAAATTCGGAGGATCACCTGGTGATCCCGAACACCCCAACAACATACTCACCACCACGATCAGCCCACAAACCCGCACGCGCATGCTCTCGGCGTATAGTTGTGAAACCGGATTATTTCAAATCTTTCATTCGCAATTTCTTCGACCCACGTCAGAATATTAGCGCTCTCCCGCACCGAGCAGCCTGTTGATTTGGCCATGTGTGTAGCTGTCGAGCCAGGCTTTTCGTGAAACGCTCTGACGACGAGGCGAGCGTACCAGCCGGTACGTGACCGAGGAGAGACTTTTCGTGGTCAGGACGTTTCACGGAAAGACCGGCCGACAGATGCGTGCAGGGCTAGATCAACAGGCTGCTAGAGGCGCCGCTTGAAACCACTTGGCTAAAAAGTCAGTCGTAGTTTGTGTCACCTCCGATAAGCCCCTTCTCGTCCCCAGACATCAGCTATCTTAGCAACCGCTATCTCTAAATGGCTTCAAAAGTGGTAAACAAGCACGCCAAGAGCCGACCCGCCCGGTGTAGACCACAGATACGCACTATCAAGTGCACTGAGCCATTTGGGTTCATCAAGCCACCATTTTGGCACTAATTCCAATCTACTGAAAGAAACCAAAGCGGTCTTCACCCATTATTTGTCGTCGCCTGGCGTGCCGCCTCAATTTTCGCTCGCGCACCTGGAGTGAGCGCACCCGCAACCACCTCAGCAATATCTAAGACCGGCATATCTTCATTCCCGTGGTGCTTTAGACCATCGCCGATCATCGTCTTACAGAAAGGACAACCAACCGCTACCGCCTGAGCTCCGGTGTCAATCGCCTGCTGGCTGCGCACGATGTTGACGCGAACGTCACCAGGCTCTTCTTCCTTCCACATTTGTGCTCCTCCCGCACCACAGCACAGCGATTTTCGGCCATGGTCTTCCATCTCAACCACCTGGAGACGCTTAACTGCCGCAAGGCTCCTGCGAGGTGCTTTCGTTTCATCGTTCCAGCGTCCGAGAAAACAAGGATCATGGAAAGTTACCTTGCTAAGTGTTCCCACATCTACATCTAATCGCCCCTCTTCGAGCAATTGACTTATGAGTTGTGAGTGGTGAAGTACTTCGTAGTCACCACCAAACGCTGGATACTCATTTTTTAGGGTATTAAAACAATGAGGACACGCAGTGACAATTTTTTTGACTCCGAGGTCATTCAGCGTCGCCACATTAGTCTGCGCTAAAGCATCAAACAGGTACTCATTTCCACCTCGACGAGCAGGATCCCCCGTGCATTGCTCGTTTTGCCCTAAAATAGCATAAGTAATACCACCGGCATCCAAAATATCAGCCAGGGCTCGTACTGACTTCTGTGCAGTAATGTCAAAGCTTCCCGCACAACCAACCCAGAACAAAAACTCATACTTACCCGCATCTTCGCTGCCACCCCAGTATCGCAAACCTAGTGACTGAGCCCAATCAGCACGCTTATCTGCGCCGATACCCCAGGGATTATAGTTACGTTCAATATTCGTAAAAGTATTGTTCCACTCCGCGGACACTGCTCCCTCTGTGAGGGTCAAATACCGCCGAAGATCCACAATCGCATCTACGTGATCGATCAAAACCGGACATGCTTCGACGCAGGCTCCACAATTCGTGCAGGCCCCCAGTACTTCACGAGAGGTCTGAACACCTTTCATTCGCCCCTCTTCGGTTTCAGCGATCAACGGAACTTCCGGCTCCCAGTCTGCCGGCGCTGCCGTCACTTCAAACAGACCTCGATCTGCTAGTAGCTTATCACCGTTGAGATATAAATTACCACGGATATCATGAATGAGCTTCTGCGGATTCAGAGCCTTTCCGGTACGAGTAGCGGGACAATATTTATTGCAACGCCCACACTCGGTGCAAGCATAAGTATCTAGGAGCGTCTTCCACGAAAAATCATTTACTTTACCTACCCCGAAACTCTCAGCATTCTCATCTTCAAAATCCAGTCGACTAAGCGCAGCTTTGTGCTTTTCTCTTTTGTGAAGGAATATATTAGGAATAGCTCCCAGCAAGTGGATATGTTTGCTCTTGGGTATGACATTTAAGAAAGTAAGAAGCACAACCGCATGAGACCACCAAAAGATCTCGCTCAATACATATGCGAGCTTAACATTCATCCCCACAAAGAAGCTAGCGACCGTATTTGAAACTGTGATGGCTTTCGCATGACTTGTGACAAATGGATCTTTTCCAGCAATAGCAAAACCCATAGCACCAAAGTAGGTTATCATCACCATCGCAATGAGGCTCAAAATAAGATATCCCTCTTTGCTGTCATAGTGGATATGGCTGGGGCGCAAGACCAAGCGTCGAAATAGTGCGGCCACCACTGCAAAAAGGACAACAAACGCCATGAAGTCTTCACCAGCAAGAATCAGGTGGTACAGACCATCCCCCAGAAAGGACAGACTAAAGCTAGGAACAACGCCGCGAACCAAAAATTCAATATGCCCCACGGTGATAATCAAGAAGCCCCAGAAGAAGATGACGTGATTCCACCCAAATTTCTCCTTCACAACTTTGCGCTGAAAGAAGACCAGATATATGACTGCACCGATACGGTCCGTAATATCCTTGATGGGATTCGACCGACTCTGCCCGAGAGCCATAAGACGGAACATGCGCCATACAGAATGAGCGAACAACCCCATCATAGCGACGAAAAAAACGCCGAACACAATGGGCTTTAGCACTGCGTACATCACTGCATTGGATACCGACACTTGTGGGTCTGACGCAATGTGATTAACCAGCAAGTATGCCGCAATTTCCATATCTCTGCGACTATGCAACTGGCTCTAATCCGCACGACGCCGATTTTAATATGAATCGTGACTCAGCAAATCTCTAGCAGAGGATGTGGCTTTTCGTCGCCCCTCGACAAATCGGGCACAATCTGGAGACGGCAGGCACGTCCTGGGGACGACAAATGGTGAGCTAGCTTTGGGAACCCAATGCCAATGCCGCAATCTGGGCCAAGTTTCTTACAAGAGACCGTCAGGGAGAGCTTGACCAGCTCGCCAGTCCGTTCTACGCGCCGCTAGTGGCGTCGCTAAGGGACCTTCGGAAACGATTAAAGGCGGTTAAAAACACCCAAAAAATCACAAAGGCTATGAAGATGGTGGCCGCCTCCAAATTGAGGCGAGCCCAGCAACAGGTGATTCAGGCCCGACCGTACGCCATAGGGATGCAAGAAGTCCTTGAGCACATTATGTCCCACGCCGATGTGGCTGGACACCCGCTACTCCAAGCGCGAGTGCCCCAGCGGATCGAGTTGTTGGTGTTGTCTTCCAATCGCGGTCTCTGCGGAAGCTTCAATTCCAGCATCATCCGTGCCACTGAACGCTACATAGCCGACCATCAAGGCCAGTACGAAGAAATTCTTATGTCCACGATCGGTCGCAAGGTCGCGGATCACTTTCGACGAAAGAATTGGTCGCTCATTGACCAGTTTGACACCGCTTGGGACGACCTTCGCTTTGAACAGGCCCAGGACATCGCCACTCATCTTGCAAATCGATTTCAGAGTGGACGCTTAGATGGTGTTTTCTTGGTCTACAATGAGTTCAAAAGTGCCATTGCCCAAAACGTGGTTCTTGCTCAGTTGCTCCCAATTCAACCCCTCGACGATTGGGATAACAACCCGGCAGTACGGGTCGGTGAACTGGAGGCTTTTTCTGGCGATGCGCGAGCGGTAGCTGGTCTGTCCACCAAAGCGGAGATTAACCTTCCTGCTAGCTGGCAAGTGTCCCCAGCACTTTCGATTGAAACCGAGGGCTATGAGCACCGCTTTGAACCCAGCCGGGCTGAGGTCTTGGATAGTTTGCTACCACAGCATCTGGCGGTCCAAATCTGGCGGGCAATGCTCGAATCTACCGCTGCTGAGCACGGAGCTCGAATGTCTGCGATGGATGCCGCATCAACCAACGCCAAGGAGCTCATCGAAAAGATCACCTTACAAGCAAACCGTCTTCGCCAAGCGGGTATCACCAGCGAACTCATGGAAATTGTATCTGGCGCGGAAGCTCTCCGCTGACACGAGCAGCAAGGCTCGCGCGTAGCGCTAGGCTCTACCAACAACCATATTCGCGGCTTGATCCGGCCTTGACCTCACCCCTTTACAACCGATCATGCGGGCGCGCTTGAGGCAGTGCGTTGCCGCTGGCCAGTGCGCCACGAATGCCGCCTTCGGCCTCGCCGCTGACGGGACGCCAGCCAAGCTCCCGCAGCCGGGTCGCGTCGAGGGCCGCATCCATCCATCGCGAGGAACGCGGCCAGCGGCCCGTTGGCTTCGTTCGCCTCTGACAGCGAGCGATGTCGTACGGGCACGCTCACCGCTTCGGCGATGGCCGTCCAGATCCCGACCATTGGCTCCGGCTCGAGCTCCGCGGCATGAAAAACACCGCGGGCCTCAGATTCGGCGAGCAGGACGTACGCATCGGCGAGGTCGCGTACATGCACGGTCGACCACCGATTCTCCCCGCCGTCGATAACATACGCGGCGCCCGTCGATGCTCCCTGCACCATGCGCGCGACCGGGCCACCGCCGTCGCCGTAGACGATCGGGGGTCGAACGACGACGCCTCGAACGGAGCGGGCGGCGAGCACCCGTTCCTCGGCGTGGGCAAGCCAATCCAGCGGCCCCCCGAGCGGTGCAACATCGGACTCGACGACCGGAACACGGCTACTCCTCGCCCGCGGTGCTCCGCTGGTTGTTACGAATACCCCGCCTTCCATGCTCGCCAACATTGCTGTCACTGCAGCTTCGTCGATTGCCGCCCGCTGAGGTCCGGGGTCCGCGGCCGTGTGCACGACTCCATCGCCTCGTGCCACGACCGCTGCGAGCACGGCGACGTCGGTCAAGCTCGCCTCGACGGGCGTGCCCCCGGCCGCGCGAACGACTTCCGCTGCGTGTGCAGAGCGAGCGAGGCCTCGCACCCGGTGCCCTCGTTTGACGAGCGCACGCGTCACCGCAGAGCCGATGTAGCCACTGGCTCCCGTGACGAACAGGTCCAAGGCTCCTTGATCGGCTGTGACGTGGAAGACGACAGCCCCGGCCGGGGGCCTACGACGAAGACGCGGAACTCGGCCTCGAGGATGAGGGGGGAGGACGCTCTCGTCATCGACGATGCCGTGCTGGGGGCCATTGCTGGCGCCCCCACGTTGGCCGTCAAAGACGTCGAGACACTGTTCGCGGAGAACGAGCCGACCCCTAACTAGCTGACCATAACAGGCACACCCTAGGAGGCTACAAAAGGGATAGTTGAGCTCGATCGGAGGATGTTGGACGCAGTGGCCAGTCGGGCAGAGGGGCCATTTCGGGCATGACTTGGCACAGATGCTCATGAAACCGCCGGGCCAACCACGGAGCGTGGTGATCGTCCGGGGTATGACAATAAAAAAACGGTGATCGTCCCTCCCTAATCCAAATGGCCACCGTCTCTGCCCACTCACGTAAGAATGGATCACATTCTTCCACCTGATTACGACCGATAAACCGGACCAGCGGGTGCTGACCGAGTGCAATCTTTCTCACTGGAACCCGCGGTTTACGGGACTGTGCTTCCGCCGTGCTTGGATCCTTGGGAGGCAATGAAAATAGGGGGCGGCTATCAAAGCACACCCGTTCCACGCCAAAATGGGTCAACAAACGGTGGAGATCCCTCTCGTTGTTCCCTTGGTCAAACCAATCAACATGCCGAAGCTCAACGGCTAGTGGACGGTCTTGGGGCCAGTGTTCCAAAAAGTGGCGAACCCGTCGCCCTGCTGATCGGCCCGCTGATGGGGGAAGCTGTAGCATGCAGGGCCCAAGACAAGACCCAAGCGGAGATAACACCTCTAGGAACCTCGATAGGTCTGCTTCATAAAACTGGAGTGCCTTTTCATGGGTGATTGTCCGCGGCAACTTAAAGGCAAATCGAAAATGGTCAGGGATCTCCGCCTTCCACTTCGCGACCGTGGTTAGAGACGGCAAAGCATAGAAGGTGCTGTTACCCTCTACAGTGGAAAAGAGCTGCGTATATGCCGAAAGCTGCCGACTGGCGGTCGTATGGGGAGGCAAAACCGCCCCCACCCAGCTTCGTGTCGCAAACACCGGGCATCCCAAGCGATAGAGTGGCGCGTAAGTCACCTCCCCATAGTCCGTGGTTTCTTGGGCAATTGCATCTCTGCCTCGGTTGTAACCTCCTCAATTCGGTCAACGATAGCGGTAAGCCCCAAGGCACTCACATGTCCAACGGCTCCCCACCGGATCACGATGAATCGGTGGTGCTCGCAGCACTCGCTATCGACTTTATCTAACCGCGGATCGCACGATGCCCATTACACTCCGATGAGTGTACTCTGGGCGGCTATCATCCTCTCATCTATCCCCTACGGGCAAACTCCCGATGAGCTAGATATTCTCCGAAACCGAGACACAACCCCTCAAATCCAGCTTCTTTTGGATTCTTCATGTTCGATGGGCTGGGACCCGGCCCCAAGTATCTGTGATGACTACCCCAATCGACAATCTAATATGATCGGAAGTTATTGGAATTCAGGTTGGTATCTATCGCGGGTTGACCAACTCAAAGCCGCCCTCACTGGTTGTAAAAATAGTCGCGATGGAATTTTAGATACCTGGGACGGTCGGGTGCTCTTTTCCATCCGGGAATTTGGTGGCAGTAGAACTGGGCTCCTCTCACCATTTGACCCAAATTTTGACAACCTCCCTGCTTTAGAAAGTGCGGTCATGAACCTGCCCGCCTCGGGCGGAACACCTTTAGCGCCCGGGTACTTAAAATCAGCACAATACTTTGACAGCTTTTTTAACAACAGCAACAGCTACCAGTGTCGTCACAACTACATTGTAGTCATGTCCGACGGCGTCGGAAACCATCATGCACCAGTGAACTTCGATTTTATCTCTGGGCAGTCATCGGTAAGTGTTCGCGACGCAAATAGTTGTTTCGGTACTACATATGATTGGTGTCCCTCTCCTCCTTATCTGGATGAAGCCGCTCGTTATCTATACGAGGACGCCAACGGGGAGGAGGTTGATGCCTTATCCAAGGTGGACGGCGTTCAACCGATTCGTACCTATACCATCGGATTTCAGGCACCCACTGCTGCTGATGCTTTGCTACAAGCGATGGCCATCGAAGGTGATGGTAAAGCATTCTCCGCATCAAGCTACAGTCAGCTGGTCCAAGCCTTCGTCGAAATTATTGACAACATCATAGCCCGATCTCGCGTGGCTTTTAATACCGGTGTAATCCAAACTTCTGGCCTATTTGCTAGCAATTTTACCTACAGCTCATCGTTTCGACCTAGTGCAGAAGGTCACTGGCCAGGTACAACCAAAAAATACTGTGTGATCCCTGACGCGAACTACAGCGATTGTCTGTTTATCAATGGTAGTGATGGGCTCGAGATCAATCCTAATCCCCGAGACATTTGGACCGGAGATAAGTCATCGAATGCCGATCAAGGTGGAACCGGAGAAGTCATAATCAAAGATATTTTCCGGGTAAATAATAACAAAAGCTCCCCACCCAGTTCCCCACTAACTAAACGTACTATCCTTACATGGAGACCCGAACACTTTGGGTATGTAGCTGTTGATCCTCAGATATTATCTGGACAAGAGACGTGGACAAGCAACGACTGTGAACGATATTCTCTCCTGACTCATCTTCATGGCTTTACTGAGGATCTTGCAGATTGTGACAACGCAAATTATCAACCACTAGCGCTCGACAGATGGCCCATTGGTGCTTCCATTCATAGTGAACCCGTACTTCTTCAGTACACCTCAACGTGTGAGAATACGGGAGATAAATGCTTTGTGGTCACCGCCGCCAACGATGGCATGTTACACTTCTACAACGCGGTGACCGGCCGAGAAACCTCAGCCATTATTCCCGCTGAATTTTGGAGACCCAACACCATTGCCCACCACACGCTTGCGGAGCGGAGCAAGCAACCATTCCACACCACTTCACATCGTTACTATTTAGATGGTGGCCTGCGCCTTCACCACTTTGACACCAACACGGACGGGACCATCAGCTCCGGCGAGAATGCATATTTGATCGTAGGTCTTGGTCGCGGAGGACGGGCATATTACCTCATGGACGTCAGTGCCTTCTCGGGAGTACCCAGTACACGATACAACCCCATTCGCCCGCTCATCGCTGATGAAGCATCCGGTTTACAAGATCTCCGCGACACCTGGGCCACTCCGTGGACAGGGTACCTTCAGGCTTCCTCAAGCAAGCAACAGCTTATTGCGGTATTTCCAAGTGGGCACATCCCTGAGCTCGATGAGCCAGATGCCCCCTTCGCCAACTATCCACTAGCGGCGCCAACCACATCCGCCGACAACGAACAATCACCTCATACAATCAGTTGCGAGGATGCCGGTATACCGGCTGAAATCTGCACCACCCCTAACCCCGCAACGTTCTGTGATGAGTTGGGACTATCCTGTAGCAGCAGCAGTAGATGCAGTCCATGTAACGAACCCGATGCCGCACAATGTATCGCGGCTGGGCTCCAACCCCCATATTGTTACGACTGGCCAGGCCTCAACGCGGTCGGCACTCAGATCTGGACCCAAATTCCCCTGAATGTAGTGGCCGGCCCCAATCGGTACGAGACCATCAACCACAAGGCAAATGCTTTCCGCATTAAGTTCTCGAGATTTGATCTTCAACCTGGAGACTATATATCCATTCAAAATAGTCATCAGGATGAGGTAGCCCGTCTCCAGGGTAGTTACGACACCAATCTACCAGTATCTCCGTGGATCTACGATGATAGCTTCAGTTTTCACTTTGTCTCTGATGGAGAAAACAATAGCTCCGCTCAAGGATATACCATTTCCGAAGTAGAAGTCCTGCGCGACCAAACCCCTCCAAGTCCGCACAAGCAACATCATCCTTCGATATATATCGTTGATCTCCTCAAATGGAATCAGGACAAAGACCTTAGCCCCCCATATGTAAGTACCGATCCCGGCCTCTTTGCGGCTGCTCCAACCGGAGCAAAGACCAATCACGCAGATGGTATACGAGTGCGAATAACCTCCCATTGCACCGGACATATCGGGAAAAACGAAATCTGCATCGACCAAACAACATCTAGTGACACCAAAGATTTAAAGTGGATGTCTTGTCCGATCAGCGCCACTCCCACCGTATTTTCTGAGGCGGGTAATCTAAGATCAATATATATCGGCGACGAATGTGGTCAAATATGGACTGCGAAGGTTGACCTCACTGGAACCTGGAAGGTGCGGCGGCTACTCCGTCTCAACAACGCTGATGGAGATGGCCAGGTCATAGCCGGCGCCAAATCCCAAGACTACCGCAAAATCTTTAGTCGGCTAGATCTTGTTATATCGACCTGTCCCGGCCGACGTGCCTTTGGTGTGTATTTCGGCTCAGGTAACGTACAACGTGCAGCAGCTAACAACGCACTGCAGGATCCGAGTATCACCAATGGCCACGAGGTCATTGGGGTGGTTTGGGATACGGCTAGTCTACCTGATGATGCCAATCTCGACGATCTTGTGAACGTTACCGATGCATTTAAAGTAGACCCAAGAGCATCAGGGAATGAACATGGATGGTTTATCGAACTGGAATCCGGTGAACGTATGCTCCGAGCCCCATTGGTTTTTGATGGGCTTGCACACTTCGACGTCTTTCAGCCGGTAATCAGTCCTACTGAATGCACCTCAGCCGTTGGTCAAAGCCGCACCCTTATCATGGATAATTGCACCGCTGAGCCGCTCAGAACACCAGCCGGATCCAGTCCTAGCGACGCCCGTACCGTAGCGGTCCGCAAGGATTCCAACATTGGGGGCGGTTTTATGCTCTATTCTCGTGCTGGGAAAGAAGCCATCATATCCCTCGGTCAGGAAGGTGAAGGCAAAGCAGCCCTACCAACTATGAAGAACCGCCCTCTGGTTCGATTGTTCCTGTGGCGCCCATTCCGTGCTACAGATTGAGGATACTTGTTCATGAACCCATACACACTCTTGCCTCTCCAACGGATGGTCATTAGCAGCGCACTCATGAGCTTGATCACTATCTCTGTACCAGTCAGTGCAGCTCCGGATGTATCCAAAACATTGCCAACACGCACCTCCTCAACATCTCGAAAGCACCTGAAACGAGTTGTTGCGAGTCAGCCTGGCACCTATGATACCAACCGATTCACAGCACACGGCATCCTGCAAAGAGGTCCGGACGACTCTTACATACTCGTACGTCCGATTTCGCTGAAGAGCCGAACCCAAACCGCTCTCGCTCAACGAGTTTCTCTACAAAGAATACCCCATATCCATGCACGTCAGGTGCTACGCGCACCCAATGGACCAAAACCTGAGGAACTGGAGCAACTAGTCAGCGAACACGTTTCTGCCATCCTTATCCGGGACCGCTCTGGTCACTACTTTCTTCGCTCTGTCACCCTATTTTCCTTAGGCAAGTAGGTAAGAAACGGCTTGTACTTGCACCTCTCCCTTCTCAGTTCCGTAAAGCAAAGACCACCTGAATTGATTCCGTTAGAATCAACAAGGGGTCGCGCAGCGGGGCATTGCACCGTGGAGAAGCTGGAACTTGGGTTCCAGCCAAGTTCTTTCTGCTGTATTCCGGTACGAACCATCACCGCCTTGGGGTTTATCATCCCACCAGTTACAACTCGCCTTCCTCCGAAGCCAAACATTCAGACAATATAGACCCTCCGCAATAGTCCTCTTGCCGAGCTAAGCAACTCGCCCTAGTCGAGGGGTTGTTGAACGATGCACATGTGAAACCGATTACAACCACCAATTTCCTCTCGGAACTCACACGATTAGCAGTACCGAGTGCGTTATTTGTCCTTCTAACCAATGCATTTCGCATTGTCGATCAGTTCTGGGTCGATCGCATATCGGTTGCTGCTCAAGCCGGCGTTGGTGCCACCAGTTTTATCCTGGTTGTTGCGTACGCGAGTTTTGAGATAATATCCGCCGGCGCAAGCCCGCTTATTGCCCGATATACTGGTGCCAACTCGCTAGACAAACGACGGATGGTGATCGCCGAAGGTTTGGTAGCTTGTTTGATCCTTGGAGGCGTCTGGATGGTGGTTGGAACCAGTATCGCCCCGTGGCTAGTGAGCTCCTTAAGACTTGAACCAAGCGTAGAAACTGAGGCCAGAATCTACCTACAAACTCTCACAATCACCTCCCTGCCTCTGGTGTTTACGCCATTCCTTGACCATAGTTTTCTATCTATGGGAGATGCGCGTACCCCACTTTTTCTGCATGCAATATCTCTAGGCGGCAATATGATACTCACTCCTCTTTTGGCAGTGCACGCAGAACTGGGTGTAGCCGGCGCTGCCATTGCCTCACATCTATCTCGCGCGGTAGGTGCCGGAGCTGGGCTATACTTGCTATGGCGGCGTACCAAAATAACTAAAACCGACCTTCGGTTGGGATCTTACCTACCCACCATAGTCCGGCTAGGACTACCCATCGCTTCGGGTACCGCACTGTATGGCACCTCTTACTGGTTGATGCTGCGTTTTGCAGTCTCACCCCTAGGAGCTCATGTCACCGCTGCTCTCGGGATCGGTTGGGCTGCTCTCGAAGGTATCAGTTGGCCCATATTTCACGGAGCGGGTATGGCAGTGGCTTCGATCATCGGTCGGCGGCTAGGAGCTCAAGACCGAGCCGGCGCCCAACGATTTGCCTTTGCCGGTTTGTTTAGTGCAGTGGCCATGGGAGCCAGTGTAACAGTGCTCTTTTTGACCGCGGGCACCATCATTACATCACCGTTTGCTAGCGTTCCCTCCGTTCATCGGGAAGCTATTAACTATGCTACAATCGTTGGCTACTCACAAGTGGCGGTGGCCATCGAGTCGGTTACGGAGGGTATCCTGGCTGGTGCTGGTGCAACTCGCTGGATTTTTTGGACCAGTGCTCCCCTAAATCTATCGCGTGCTCCCCTAGCCTGGTTACTCGCCATACACTTTCAATTTGGTTCAGACGGGCTATGGTGGGTCATAGTATTTACGACATGGGTAAAAACTTTGCTCAAATTGACCCTAGTATTCCGCGGCCATTGGCTCAATGAATTACTATGAGCATTAACACAGTGCATCGTGAACAATTCCCACCTCGGCGTACTACAGCAAAAATCGCTTGGGTTCAACCCAAGTGGTCTATGCTGTACACCGCCAATATTAGGCGACAATACAATGGGACGGACATTAGTTCAACCCATTGACTTCACGTCGTCAACCGGTAGCAAACCACCAAGAGGATGCAATACTAAAAACAAATTTGCTCATACTAGGTGCCATTGTTGGCGTATCAGCGACCATTGGCTGTGACGACCATGACGATGGAATTGTAGGTTTCCCACCTTCAAATCTACTCGGAACCATCACCGCCGAAAATCTCTCTGAGCTGGCCCAGGCGGTCACAGACGCCAACATAGAAAGTAATATCCGAAACGATGAACTCACCGTATTCGGTCCGACCAATGAGGCATTCTCTAACCTAAACACCACTTTCGAAAGTAAAAAGTTGCTGGCCAACCTATTGCTCTACCATGTGGTCGCTGACCACGAGCTTACTTTGGAAAAAATTCAACAGGGGGATGGCATCATTACCCTGACTAAATGGCCACTTAAGTACGAAAGAAACACCCTCAACGGTTCAGAGCTCTCAGGGGACAAGCTCAACATCGAAGCTAGCAACGGTCTTCTTAACATCATTGAGAGAGTATTGATACCACCCACCATCTATGAAGCAGCGGTCGCTACACCTACGCTTTCTAAGTTATCCGAGCTTCTCAATACCGAAAACGAGGCCGTCATAACCATTAGGCAAATGTTTGATGCCAAAGACGCCGACGACGACGTCCTAAGTACCCTAGGTATTGGTCAAGAACTAACCGTCTTTGCGCCCGAAAACACAGCTTTTACTGGAGATACCCCCGAAGGAGAAGATATGGTTAACCTTCTTCGGTACCACGCAGTCAAGGAACAGCTTCTCTCAAGGAACCTTATGAATATGGATGGTCAGATACTCACCACCATTTCGCCCCGAAAGATGAAGCAATTCCTCCGGAAATACCCGCCGGAACGGTGCTTTCGAACATTCTTCTTCATCACGTGAACATTCTTCTTCATCACGTAGTAGTAGGCAAAGAGACGATCGCCTCAGATGACATCAAGGCCAACACAAGCTTCACCACCGCCACCAATACAACCCTCACCGTAACCCAAGACGGTGCGTGGTCTCTATCAACGAAAGAGTTCTTGACCCCGACAAGTTGGATCAGGAAGCAATCAACGGCGTAGTACACGGCCTGACGGACGGCTTTATGCTGCCCCCTTCGATCGAAAATTTTCTCGACGGTGAAGACTTTAGTGAACTGAGTGCATATGTGGATGACGCATTGGGCAAAAACCTCTTCAACCAGAAACCGTCTACACCATTTTTGCGCCCACAAATGATGCTATCCCCGACGATGAAACCATGGCTTCGGATGCGAACATGTACCACATCATAGCCGGAGAGCAGATACTTCCCAACGCTAGTGAAAAACTCACTGTTGCAACTTTGCTTGACGACACCAGCCTTCTCGTGGAAGAAAGCAACAGTAAGTATTACATCACCGCCAATAGCAACGCTCGGTTTGCAGTCCAGAAAGTCGTCCGTCTGCTCAACGGGCTCGTGTACGTGATCGACCAAGTTCTAGATCCCACCGACGGAAAACTTCCCGCGACATTGGCAGGTGACTACACCAATTTCGCAACCCATCGATACCGTCGGTTTGACCCCAACCCTGGATAAACTAGGTAGGATATTCACAGTGTTTTCGCCGCAGAACGATGCCATTGACGCCTTCCAACTGGGTACTTACGACCAGCTCGAGAACATTCTTCTTCATCATCTTGTCCATCGACAAGTAGTATCTAACGACTTTATCGTAGGTGCTAGCTTTGTAACCGCGGCCAACACCAAAATAACCTTAACTCAAGGCGAAGGTGAAAGCTTGTTGATCGGTGATGTGGCATTCAACGCGGACGCAGGTGATATCCAAGCAACCAATGGTATCATCCACGGACTGGCAGACCACATGACCCCTCCCACCGTTTTAGAGTACCTAAAGAGCAATCATCCAGTATTGGTCTCCACCTTAGCTCTCGACGAGGGTGAGGATGATGACATCACCTTTCCCCAAGACATTCTGACGATCTTTGCCCCCACTGATGCTGCTTTGGGAGAGCTTGAAGCCGATGCCACTACCGCGGAAGTCCTGACTTTCCACGTAGCATCTGGCCAGCAATACTCAGTAGTTGCTGGTAACGAACCACAAACCGTTGTTGATGTACCCACCGAATTGGGAGTCAACCTAAAGCTTAGCTACGAAGATGGTAACATAATGGTGAGCCACAGCGAAGGGGATGCTGAGCAGAAACTACCTGTTCAAAAGACTATTCGTCTCTTAGACGGCATGGTTCATGTTATCGACGGAGTCCTGCTCCCCCCTGAACCAGTCGCCGAATAGCCCCACTCATCAGGATACGCTAGCCAGGGCTGAAAGACACAGTCGAAACACTGTGCCCAAACCGGTTGGCGAACGGTAAGTTAGCTCTCCGCCATGCGCCCGCACAATGGCACGAGCAATATCCAAACCTAATCCCAACCCATTTCCTCCTTTGGTCGAAAAGAACGGCTCAAAAACCCGGTCGCCAATAGTAGACGAAATCCCTGGACCGTTATCTTGAACCTCGATCGTAGACCACCCATCCTCCTCATCCACGGTCAAGATAATCCGACCCGGCGTTTCGCCCAGAGCGTCCGCAGCATTCTTGATTAGGTTCACAAGCACCTGTCGTATCCGCCCCGGATCTACTTCAGCCCAAGTATCCTCGTTTACCACAATTCGCATCTCGTGTCGTTTTACCCCAGTATCTATCTGTGTGAACCGGACTACAGCCCGACAGAGATCAGCCATATCGGTCGGCTGCCGACGCTCCGCCACCGACTGTGCCCCTCTCGCAAAGCCCTTCACTTCCGAAACCAGATCCACAATATGCTGCCGAGCCTCGAGCATCATTTCCACAGCAGCCTGTGTTTCTTTGTCGTCCGGATACTTACGGGCAATCATATCCGCCAATGCAAATGGCGAAAGATGATTGTTCACTTCGTGAGCCAATCCACTCGCTAACCGCCCCACAATCGCTAATTGCTCGGACCGTACCAATTGCGCTTGGGTGCATAATAGGCTTGCCTGCGCTTCCTTAAGCTTCTGTATCGTTTCTTCCCTCCGCTCCGCAAGCCTCAGGTTTTCAAGGGTTTGGCCCACCATAAACGCAATAAGGGTCAATAGATCCAGATCTGGCTCTGAAAACCGATCAATAGTCTCACTCTCGACGACCATCGCTCCCAACAACCGGTCACGCAGAAGAATTGGTACCGCCATAAAAGCTTGAGTAGGACTGAGGAACAACGACTCCGAGGCCGCAAACCGATCATCGTCACCTAGATCTCGGCTCAGTACGGCACACCGCTGGGATAGGACATACTCAACGACGGTCGTAGATAGTTGAGGAAGATCCTGCACTTTATCTGAAGACCGGCAGCGATATATATCTACCTGAAAATCATCCCTTGAAGTATGTGAGCTATCCTCTCGCGATCCTTCATCGTCCGAAAGCGCCACAAACGCTCGTTCCCCTTCGAGCACATTCAAGACTCCATCGAGGACTTCAGCAAGCATCTCGCGAGGATGATGACTTTCTCGAAGCGTTCGACTGAGTTCATGGAGAACGGCAAACTGCCGAGTTTTTTGTAGCAGCTCCCCGGGAGCCCTAATATCGAGCAGTGTATTGTCACCCAGTCCCAGCGATTGAAAGAAGGTGTCTTTGCCTAGCGAGTCCAACGTGGGGATATCATCCACAGATACCGGTTTGATCACCTTGCCCCACAAATTAGGCACAACGGGCTTGGCACTGTCCGGCATGTGAACCCGGAGCCGATACGGACCAACCATAAGCACATCGCCATGACCTAGCTCGTGCCGCGCTACCCGAACACCATTCAATACTGTCCCATTCGGGCTATCCAAATCTTGTAACACCCACTGACCACGCTCTAGAAAAACACGAGCATGGTGCCGACTCACCCGGCGATCTTGAATCTGCACCCCGCAATCTGGGGCCCGTCCTAAGATCGCCGCCCCACTCAGGGTAATACGCTGGCCCGCCTTGGCGTCGGGCGCTTCAAAGCAAAGCTCCATATGGACACCATCATCCTCCACTGCGTATATGATATTCGTTTCACAAACAAAGAGCGACGACCAATCATCAATTCCGAGCTGCTCACGATACTTCGACAGGAGAGATGTCGTCCAGGGAAGCCAAACATCTCCACTCAGCTAAGCTGAGCGACTCAATCTGGTGAAAGTCTATAGAGACCGTACTCGGCCTCGGAGACCACAAAAAGGAGGGTGCCAGTCCAAAACGCATGGGCAACTTTCGACACCTGTGGTGCACCTTCATCGACCATCCGCTGCCATCGATCTTCCGATAGCCTAAGTTGACTTCCCACGACCGGATCAAAGAGTTCCTGGCCACCAATTACCATCAGCACCCCATCCGCGAACACCATCCCTGGACGAACTCTAGCGGTTGGTGCTTCGCCACCTGGAGGGAGGTCTGTCCATTCACCAGTCCCGGGATCGAAACGAGAGCCTCCACTGATCGCAACCTCTACTATCCCGTCATCTTCTAGGGTGTATCCGCCGAAGAAAATCATCTCTTCACCGGTCCACACCACTCCGTGGCCATGACGCTCTTGGAGAAGAGGATCCTCCAAAAGCATCCACTTATCGTCCTCAGGCTCAAAACGGAACGTCTCGTGCAGATTTCTCTGTGACCGATTGGGATCCAGATCCAGCGTGGCGCCCCCATGCACAATCATATGGTCACCAGTCCACACTGCGACATGTCCTCGTCGAGGTGAGTAGTTGCTCGGAGAATTAACTGGCACCCACTGGTCATCGGGAGGTGCATCAGGTCGATAGCGATAACCATCTTGCAGTAGTCGTGGAGCAAGAGGATCGGAGTTTCCCACCCCACCAAAGACGATCATCTCTTCACCAGTCCACACCGCAGTATGCTCAGCTCGAGCACCAACCGTTTCTGGAACCTCTAAAGCAGTCCAAGTATCGGTTGTTGGGTTGTAGCACGCACCGTCTGAGAGCGGCGTCTTAGTCACACCACTACCGTATCCACCAAAAACGATCATCTCTTCGCCGGTCCACACCGCGGTGTGCTTAGTCCGAGCTCCCGGAGCATTTGTAGTGCTCATAGACGACCAGGTGCTGGTCTCAAGATCGTACACAACCCCATTTGCAACTACCTGCTCTCCTTCTTTCCCACCCCCAAAGAAGAGGATCTCCGTGCCAGCCTGAACGCTGGAGCTACCGGACAAAATCGGTGATACTCCCACCGATCGCTTCACCCATTGACGAAGACAGCGAGAAGGAGAGTTTAGCGGACGATCACAAAGCCAGCCTGGTTCAACCTGGCAAGTCTCACTGCACCCATCATTGTCCAGCTGATTACCGTCATCACACCTTTCACTATCTACAACGCGGCTGTCGCCACATAGCGCGGTACAAAAAGAGGGCTGGTTGTTATCACAGGTCCACCCCGGTTCTGGGGTGCATGTTGCGCTACAACCATCTCCAGACACCTGATTTCGGTCATCACAAACCTCAACCCCCTTCTCTACTCTCCCATTGCCGCACTCAAAGCAGCTCGACTGCTCCCCTACTCGTCCTGGGCAGGTCCACCCTTCTTCGATGATACAGTCCTCACTACACCCATCATCCTCGGTATCATTGCCATCGTCACATGCCTCACCGGTAACTCTGCGACCATCACCACACTCGGCGATGCAGGTTGAGGGCAGGGGTTCTACAGCGCACTGAAAGCCGAGCTCTAAACGGCAGGTGGTGCTGCAACCATCTCCTCCCACCGCATTGCCATCATCACACTCCTCGCCCCCAACCAACTGCGCATCACCGCATTGGCCATCACATCTACTCGGTGAAGCCACTCCACACGTCCATCCGGTCTCCACCACGCAGTTTGCTGAGCAACCATCGCCACTTAAAGTATTATTGTCATCGCATGCTTCCGGCTGAATCCGTTCACCATCACCACACTCAGGTACGCAGACGGAAATCCCGTCCGGGCCGATTTGACATACAAATCCTACTTCGAGGCGACAGACCGAACTACAGCCATCAAAGTTGTTGCGGTTGTTGTCATCGCAAGCCTCAAACCCATCAACCACCCCATCTCCACAATCTCCCAAGAGAAGATCCAAATCGCGGGAACGCGTACAAGCACCCGCAACTATGAGTATCAACAGCAATCCTACAACTATTCGTGGAGTCTCCATCATGGGGATACTCCTCCAGCTATTGACGAGCGTGTTTCCACCTCTGGCAGCGCCCGTTCTGTTACTTGTTTAATAGTTGGAGTATGAGATGATCGTGGAGGCTCAAAAATCCATTGCATCAATGCTGTTCCCACCAAAAATGAGGCCACCCCTAGAGCAGAAAACCCGATAGTCTGCGCTCGCTCTCGGCTGTCCTCTGACTCACGAGCGATAGCCTGGGTGGTCTCAAACCGGATGGTGCCCGCCAATCCATCCAATCGAGCAATAGCTTCATCGCGATGGCTAGCAGCATCATGGGCTGCAACCATTCGTTCTGCGCCTACCCCTGCTGCCACTGCGCTAAGCCCAAGGCTTAGCCACTTTGCCCACCGAGCAGCATAAATTTTTGGCTTCGCCGGCGCCTGTGACATCTTCAGTGATGAAGTAGGTATCTCTGTAGAGAAGGCCATAGAAGGCGATGTTACTTTCTTTGTGGGCGCATTTCGGATCCACCAGCGAGGAGTGGTCTGCATGAATGTGACGACGCTCGGCGTATTCACCGCTTCAAACTCACCAACGACCGTCTGCCCTCCTACCTGTTTCCATCTATCAAGCAACCGTAGTAAGAGCTCCGAGGGTACCCGTTCCTCCTCACCTGACGGGGCAGCGGTAGCCGTGGCTAAAGACTGCTCCACAGGGATATCTATACCTGTTCCTTGCACACCGAATTCATAAGCTACTAAGCCCAGCTGATACCTATTCGCAAGCTCGGCCATCATCGCCAACTGGGCAAGTTCCACCGAAATTGGGTCCGTTTCTGAAGAAGACTGTTCAACAACCACCTTCTGCTCATGTATCGAAGGCACTAGCAGCTTCACTCCTAGTACATCTATACCGTCTAAGACGGTATTTTGCTTAAGCAGCGATTCAACAACATCTTTGCGTTCCAAAGGAACAGTCAGCACCCGCACCAGGCGGGATGGATCCAGGTGATGATACATAGCTGCAAAGAGGTCAGTAGAGCGCTGAGCGCGGTATTGAATGGCGCCCAAGATGGGGTCTGCATCAAGTACCCGCCAAGCCACAGCTGGTGGCTGTTCATCGGCAGTACCATATTCAAGAAAGAGTTTTTGTGAGGGCAATAATCGTTCACTAACCAACTTCGCGAGAGCCTCAACATAAGCCTCGTTCGCGGTCCATGGAAGCGCTAACCACACGTCCGCGTGGAGTGCATTAGCGAGATCGAGGCTATGTTCGTACGCTGCCCCACTAGGTCCGGTTTGAATGCCATAGTTAGCTAGAATACGACGGTCCCAGTCGGAGGATTTCATCATATTCCCCTGCCAATCTACCATTCGAATAACAGAGAATTTTTCAAGCTTATGTAAAAGTTGATCCTGATACTTGGGTACAGCCTTCTTGCCCTCATAGTTCGCTCGAATAATGCGGATATTTTTTATTGGAAGCGAAGGGCTCACTCGACGAATTTGCAGAGCCACTCGAGCTTGAGTCGCTGTCCAGAAAATACGACCAACATCGTTGGTACGCACATTACTAGCCCCCTCCACCACTAACTCTCCATCTCCCTCAAAGATGGTTATATAGTCAGCCCCAGGAACCACACCAAGCTCCGCATAAGCCACCTGATCAGGTAGTAATTGGCGCACCCACCCCTCTTCATTGAAAGACACGGGCCTAGAGTCCGGTTCCCCCTCACGGTTTGCTGAACGCCACTCAGAAGCCTCTCGAAAGCGATTCGTAAACACCATCAGCCCTCGCTCGAGCCCCAAAGGCGGAAGGTTCACACCTACGGGGGAGCTCGTATTGCGTGCCGGACGTTGCTCATCAACAACCTCGGGAAGTTCATCAAACGCCCCAGAATCATCCTCTGGAACCGCCCATTCGAAGTGTCTCTCCGCAGCAACCGGTGAAACAGCAACCGGCGGGGGCGGATACACCACCACACAAGCCGCGGTTCCCTCCAGAATCATGCCTATCCCCAAAACTAGGGAAAAAGCCGCACGAAATCCCACCCTCGCTTAGTGCACTCCGACGGTCAGCGGGTCCAATGTCTTGCGATTAACGACCCCGAAAATCTCCCACCGACGATTTGTTTAGCGGAGAAGTTACGTCCCCTGCGGATTCGAGCAAACGTTGGCGTCGAAGTTTTCCGAGCGAGCGGGCAAGAACCTGAGCCACCTGTGCCGCCCGCGAAGGACGAGACACGACCGAGTTCGAAAGACACTGCATGATGCAATCTTTGACTTCCGGCGGGAGATTTTCGATAACCGGCAGCTCAGGGGGCAAGGCGGTCATGCGTTGTTTGAGCGCATCTACCGTCGGTTCAAACGGGGGCCTTCCTGCGAACATCTCCCAGAGCACCACACCCAAAGAAAAGATATCTGCCCGCGGATGGGGCGGGCGGCCTCGAGCTTGTTCTGGTGACATATACCGAATCGTACCCACCATCATCCCCTCTTCGTGGTCAGCGTCTTGTTGAACGGCAACCCCAAAATCCATCAGTTTCGGCCGGGCCTTCCGATTCACAAGGATATTGCTCGGTTTGATATCCCGGTGGACAATTCCTGCCGAGTGGATCGCCTCTAGGGCCTCCGCAAGACGGTGTCCCACGTGAAGGGCCAGAATAAGTTCAAGTCGTCCGGAACGGAGAAGATTTCTCAGACTTCGCCCTTCAAAATACTCCATGGCCAAAAAGGTCAGATCCCCTTCTCGACCGAAATCGAAGATCTCTAAGCAACCCGGATGGTGCACCTGAGCTGCCAACCGAGCTTCAACCAAAAAGCCTTCGAGCGCGTCCGGATTGTCGACATGACGATCCGACAGAACCTTGATCGCTAGTTCGCGATCCAACACCTGGTCTCTCGCACGATAAACTTGCGCTTGGGCACCTCGACCAACCTTCTCCTCCAAACGAAAGCGACCGCGTAGCAAGGTACCAGACAAGTCCTCCGCTGATGAAATGGAGGGGGTCAGTGCCAATAGAGGGCCTACATCCAATGGAGCGGAGGTCGCTGAGGCTTCTCCATTTACTTTAACCACCGCACTGATCGCGGCATCGATTTCGGAGGTTGAACTCACCGAGAGCCCCGGCTCATTCCCCCCCAAGATTTCGAGTGTGCGGCCATCAGGCGCAATCTCTCGCCCGGATAAAGCGGTTAGGTCGGCCTTGTTCTCTCCGTCCACAAACGCCAGATCATCCGTTCCTTGGCGTGGAACCCAGTTGGCTGCCGGATGCTGAGGATCGAAGCGCTGAACTACAGAACGGAGATGAAGAGCGTAGATATCCGCGCCTAGAGCCTCGGCTGCCGTCAACTCGCGAACCCATGCTTCAACATCCTGAGCGAGAGGACTCCGACCCCGGCGAGCAATGTACGCATCCCGAAATCGAGCCCGAGTTTGCACCCAATTTTCTCTCACCAACAATGAATGATCTGAGGCAGCCCCTCCTTCAACTGCAGCTTCACCAATCAGTGGTGAAAATGGCGGATTTTTCTTTTGAGTGTCTCGATTCGATGAGTCCGATACGAACGACACCAATCGTGCTGGAGAAACCTTCAACGAAGCTAAGCCCGCGGGGAGGGTTGGCGCACGGTGCGAAACTACAGTAGGGGCCCGAGTACCGAGAAGCTGCGCCGCTCGGTCGTGCTGACCAGTGCGAGCAGCAATCACTACCGCAGAGTCAGTCAATCCTCGCTCGACCAGTAGCTCCACCGCCACTTCTGGTTCACCACTCTGTTCATAGATGCGGGCTGCTCGGGTGACCAGGCGTCGGCCAGCTTCTTCATGGCCGTGCGAGAAAGCCTCAGTTGCTTGAGCAACCAGTTTAACGGCCACACGCGTGGAGCGACAGCTATCAGCCCGCTTAGTCAAGTTCCTCCCCCAGTCGCTGCTAACCACCAGCGGCCAAGTCCAACCTTAGCGGAGATTGACCAGGAGGAAAACGCTTTCGGACAAAGGATGGAATTAGCAGTCACTTGGTCGGTTGATCTTTGCATAGCCTCGGCTGAGGGTAAGTAGTATATGGGGATCCCTGAACGGGACCTTCTCCGCGACGCTGTCGCCAGCATGACGGGGGAAGGCTATTTTGTACTCGATCTCATGGGGCGGTACGTCGCTTTCAATAACGTACATAAGGAGATGATGAGTGGTGCAGCGGAACTCTCACCTCAGATCGGTGAATTCTTCCTACACCTGCTCTACCCTGGCTCAAAATCTGACATATCGCCCCCGTCGCACTCACTCCAGAATGCGTTCACCGATGCGCTTTCTGGAGTGGTTACTGTAGGTTCTGTTCGCCAAGCTGGTGGGATCAAACTGGAATTTGAGATTAAGTTTAGCCCATTGGGCTCACCGGAAATCCGAGGTGTCATTGGCCGACATCCCGGGCCTGGTGGACGCCGGATACCGTTGGCAGTAGAGCCCGTGCCGGCACCCATCGCCCAACTCTCCGACGGCGTCCTCAATGAACTTAATAACTTAGGGGTCGGATTGAGCGGTGTACTAGAAACACTAAACCAAAGTGCTGCTATGTCTTCCGGGGAAGCTCAACTTAGTCAACGGGTAGCGATCGAACTATTGGAGCAAGTACGCACCCGAGCCGAACGAGCCCGACGCCTCGGACGAACTATTCGCTCCCAAGCAATGCCCTCGCCGGATGCCGAGATGGACGTAGATGTATGGCTGGCAGACTTGGAGCCAAAACTTCAAGCGCGGGCTCCTGGGGTGAAACTGCATGTGGAGCGAGGTCTAGGCAATGCGCGCATCATCGCCCACACCCAGGAGCTCGAAGATGCTCTCTTCGAGCTCGTGCAAAACGCGGCACAGGCCCACGCCGATCATATCGTAGTTCGCTCTAGACTAGAGCTCTCAACAAGCACCCAGTCCCCCAAAACGATGACTCTCGAGGTAGAAGACGATGGTGAAGGCATTTGCAAGGAGCGGATTGATCGGGTGCTCGAGCCTTACGTCGGATCACGGAAGCACACTCAGGGCATAGGACTCACCCGGGTCAAGAGCATTGCTGGTACCCACGGAGGCTCAGTAGCTATTCGGTCCGGTCCCTCCGGCGGAACCATCGTGGCGCTTCATCTACCTCTGTCTCATCGCAATGAGCCGGAAACAATGGATCTTCACGTAGAGACCTTCCAACCCCCCCCGCAACAATCCATACTCGTTGTGGATGACGCTCCAGAAGTACGACGGGTGTTGGGCCGAGTCCTACGTAATGCCGGTCACGATGTCTTCGAAGCGGAGGATGGACTGGATGCATTGGAGAAACTGAGTGAGCGCCACACCATGCCCGACCTCATCATTCTCGACTTGATGATGCCCCGTATGGACGGGATCGAAACCTACCGAGAACTGCGGATGCGCTCTGAAATTCTTCCCATACTTATCACTAGTGGCTACCACCCATCGAGTCTCGACTTCCTGACCACCGACGGCCAGGCCAGGTTCCTGCCTAAACCGTTTTCTCCAACCGAAGTACTTGCCTCCGTTGACCAGCTCTTGAGCAAATAAGAGAACACATGGCGTCCTCTTTGGATATTCACCTCATTGGTATCTGTGGCACGGGGATGGGAAGTTTCGCCGGCCTTCTTAAAGCATCAGGACACCGAGTTCGGGGCAGTGATCATAACGTATATCCACCTATGTCTGACAAGCTTACTGCGTGGAACATACCGGTCATGCAGGGATACCACCCAAACAACCTGCTACCTCATCCCGATCTGGTCGTTATTGGTAACGTAGTCCGCCGCACTAACCCTGAAGCCGTAGCTGTCCTCGAAAAAGGACTCAAATATGCCTCATTCCCAGAAACCCTGGGGGAATTATTCCTAAAAGAGCGACGTTCGCTCGTCGTTGCTGGCACTCACGGCAAGACAACAACCAGTAGCCTCTTAGCGTGGTTACTCACTCACGCGGGGAAAGATCCCGGCATGTTAATCGGCGGCATTCCCCAGAACTTTGGCGAAGGTTTCCGAATGGGTTCGGGTCCGGCATTCGTTGTAGAAGGTGATGAGTACGACACCGCATTTTTTGATAAACGGCCAAAATTTCTTTCTTATTGCCCTCAGCTGGCCATTTTAACTTCCCTTGAGTACGATCACGCCGACATCTATCCCGACCTGGAATCTATTGAGATGCGTTTTGATCAACTGACAACTCTCGTGCCGAAGACCGGATATATTTTGGCCTGCGCCTCCTCGGAACCAGTTCTGCGAAGAAAATCCCGTGCTGAAGCAAAGTGGGAAACATACTCTGCGAAGCCCGGTATTGAAGCCGATTGGCAAGTTAGTCATGTACTACCACACACCGATGGCGTCCGGTTTACTATCCTCCACCAAGGCACATCCATGGGCGACGTCAATCTTCCCATGTCCGGAAGGTATAATGTGGAGAATGCCTTAGCAGCCACTG
This sequence comes from Myxococcales bacterium, assembly GCA_019634385.1. Lineage (GTDB taxonomy): Bacteria > Myxococcota > Kuafuiibacteriia > Kuafuiibacteriales > Kuafuiibacteriaceae > JAHQVK01. The sequence goes on from JAHQVK010000050.1 coordinate 72,726, forward strand.
CCGCCGCCATACATGAAGGCCTGAGTTTCGACGAAGCCCGAGAGGGCCTTGCTTCATTCAACGGGGTCGCCCGCCGACAAACAGTCGTAGCAGAAATCAACGAAATTAGGATCATAGACGACTTTGCCCATCATCCAACCGCCGTAGCAAGCACCCTGGACGGTATTCGAGAACGGTACGGCGCCAACGGGCGTATCCTAGCGGTCTTTGAACCCAGGAGTGCCACAAGTTCTCGCAAGTACTTCCAAAGCGCCTATGCAAATGCCTTTGGAGCAGCTGACTACGCGCTGATTGCGCCCGTCGGTCGTTCAGAGCTCAGCATCGAAGAGCGGCTCGACACCACTCAACTAGCAGAACATATCCAAGCCTTAGGCACTCAAGCTCGTGCGTTCACCGATTTAGACGCTCTTGTTCAGGCCATCGCAATTCTAGCTCGCCCCCGCGACACCATCGTGTTCATGAGCAATGGTGGATTTGATGAGATCCACAAAAAGACCCAAGAGCGACTCGCCCAAAGGCCTAAAGATAGATAGCAAGATGTCATCGTAGTGCTTGGTTTGGTACACTAGATGACCTTTGACACAACAGAAATCACTTGGGTTGAACCCAAGCGCCTGCTTTTACGCCGGGCTATGCCCCGCTGCGCGACCACTTGTTGATTCTTATAGAATCAATTCAAGTGGTCTTTGCTGTTATAAGTCGAGATGGTCACTAAAGTAGTGAAGCGCTGCGGAATTAATCCACAACGCTCCACCTTGGAGTCACAACGCACTATGTGAAACTCAAGTACTTAATATCTTCACGTAGCTTCGAAACTCACAGTGGAGGATATGCATTCTCCATTAGTTCCTCAAACTGCGCTTCGAACCAAGCGCCGGAAATAGGGGCATTTGGCAGAGCATTTGTCGTAGTGAACCCACTTCGTGCATTCCCACCATAAGTCGGGTCGCACATCCGGTCGAAACCTTTGCCGTCCTCGTTAGGAATCAGTGACGACGAGCCATCAGATTCACCCGGTGGTTTGATCCAAACGAATGCATCAAATCCAGGCGCTGGACTTGCCTGGGGACGCTCACCCATGCCAGCCCCAGACTGGTTACACCAATTACCCGCATGCGTTCGACGATCTATACGCCGGCCTTCAACACTACCTCCATCGCCTGAGGGTCGACTAGAACCACCCCAACCATTGCGGCTTGTATCTATCAGCATACCAATATCACTTGGCATCCCTCTGCTTACCAATTCGTTGCGAAAATCGAATGCAAAAGTCAATTCATCAGCATACATATTCCAGTCAAGCCACGGCGACTGACGGTCCGCAAGCGACAAGGGGAAACTTATATATGGTTCCTCAAGCGCAGAATAGTTGGCTGTATTGGTAATAAATCCTGCCAGTCCGGCCCCATTAGTTTGACTGTAACTCACTACATTAGCCAAAAGCTCCGCGGCCGGGCCGAAGTTGGTATCCCATCCGATCCAACCATGATGTGCTGCATCGATATAAGAATAGACATTTGGGATATCATAGGCATCTAATGCATAAGCGATCCCTTCACCATATACACCACCTGGTGCTGAACTTGCTGCCAAGACATCCGAGCAGAGTTGCGTACCTCCGGCTTGGCCACTTGTATTGGTTACCAAGTTCGGGAGTGAATCAATTTCAAGGACACTAACGATACGAAGTGGAACATATTTAGGATCGCTAATAATATTGGCAATCTCGTCGATATACTCCGACTTGTAGCGGGGCAATTCGTCAATCCCCAGCTCTCCATTAGAAGCAAGAGCAGCACAATCACGAGCGGGTAGATTGTAGGTTACAAACTGAAACACAAATGGTCCACCACCCGCCTCTTGCTGCTGCACTAGTGCTTCATCTAGGTGATCTCGGAGCCCCATAGGCCCATTAGACTGGCTATTGGCCGTACCCGCAATAGCTGCAATTCGGTCCAACCATACTGCCGTAGGCACATTAGAGACCCGGCTACCGCCAGCTACAGACTCTGCCTTAGCGCTCCATTCTGGATTCACATACCAGCCAGAGACGCCAGAATAAGGATTGTCTTGTCTTGACTCATATTCACCAGGGTCCACCGGCTCAGGCGTAGGCCCGGGCTCAGGCATAGGCTCGGGCTCAGGCTCAGGCTCAGGCTCAGGCTCAGGCTCAGGCTCAGGCTCAGGCTCAGGCTCAGGCATAGGCTCGGGCTCAGGCACTAGCTGCCCTCCACATGCCACCCCATTGATGGCAAAGGACCCCGGAACCGGTGTTGAACTACCGCTTTTCGCCCCAATGAACCCAAGACTGACCGACCCACCCGGTGAAATAGTGCCGTTCCAGGCCTCGTTCGTTACTCGTACCAACTGACCGGAACCCGACTGAGTAAAGCTACCATTCCATCCCTGAACAACCGATTGTGTTGCAGGCAACGAAAATGTAAGTTCCCAGCCATTAAATGAGCTGGATCCAGTATTCTGAATAGTTATGTTCCCTTGAAAGCCTGCGCCCCAAGAGCTCACTACGGTGTAATCAACTTCACAAGAGAGTTGAGCTGATGCCGAAGAGGCGGCAAAACTCATACCTGCTACAGCGATTCCACTGCTGGCCAATCTAAATATATTTTTCATATATTTCTATACCTTCCAAAATTTGCGCATGCCTCTTTGGCTAACGCAGTCCTATAATTGTATACATCTGTAAACTAGCAAATATTGTATCGTTCGCACCACAGAACGCATAGCGTAAACATGCCCACTAAATGGGCGCATCTGTCGAAGGCACGCGACACAAGAGTATGATGCGTTCTGGCCAAAGCGCAAGACATACTCGCTATGTCCACTAAGAATGGCAACATCATAGTTACGCATGTCGATTAACGTGTCCTCGGTCTTCACTTTCGAATGCAGAATTGCACAACACATGTGCGTAGAAGAACTCCCGCACCCTAAGCGACTGTTGTGGCTCTATCCGTAATTCTCAGTAGTGCCTCAACCAGGTCAATCTCCAGGTTAACCATATACAGCAAAGACTCCTTGAATTGATTCTGTAAGAATCAACAAGGAGTCGCGCAGCAGGGCATTGCCCCGCTGCGAAGCTGGAACTTGGGTTCAACCCAAGTTCTTTCTGCTGTAAAGGTATCGCTCGGCCTACTCTTCACCTGAGGTATGTCTTTTACGTCGGAGGTGCTCTATGACTCGCCCCCAATTAGCGAAATGTCCGGCGACCTGCGATCCCCCGTCTTGCTGCTAGCCTCTCCTTCAACTCGCTATGACCAACCTCGATCCGAGTAAAACATTCAGGTAAACCAAGGTATTTCGCAATAGTTCTACGCGGACCTTAAAGACACGCCATAGTGAGGAATACTCCTCCATCAGTGATAGAGGAGTATTTGAACCACAAAATTAACCCACCTCTTACCGGTAGAGACGATAGATAGTGCCACCATCTGTGAGAATATAGATCGATCCGTCTGGAGCTTCGGACAACTCTCGAAAACGAACATTCATATCCTCAAACATTTTGGTTTCGCTGATCACCGCTTCACCATCCAACGTAAGACGTGAAATATGTCGCCCTGCCAACGCACCTACGAATAGGTTCCCTTTCCATTCGGGAAACATATTCCCTCGATAAAAAATCATCCCTGATGGGGCTATAGACGGCGTCCAGTAGTGGATCGGCTCTATGAAACCCTGTCCTGCATGGTCATCCGGAATCTGTTCTCCATTGTAATGGCTTCCATAACAAGCTAACGGCCAACCATAGTTTTCACCTGCTCGCGGAATATTAACCTCGTCCCCACCTTGAGGACCATGTTCATGATTCCATATCTTTCCGGTTGTTGGATGAACAGCCATTCCCTGAATATTGCGATGCCCATAAGACCAGATTTCTGGCCTTGCATTTGCTTGATTCACAAACGGATTATCATTGGGAACCTGACCATCAGGATGGATGCGGATGATCGTTCCAAGATGGTTATTGATATTCTGAGCTTGATCATACTCAAAATATTCGCCGAGGCCGATAAATAGATGCCCATCCTCGTGGAATGCCAATCGACAGCCATAGTGAAGACCCCCTCCTCCTATTTTGGTGGCAGTAAATATTACCATCCAGTCCTGTAATCGCGCCCCATCAAAACGAGCGCGGGCCACCTCCGTTCCCGACTGATTTCCCTCTTCTCCAGCGTAACAAAAGTATACATATTGATCTTGGGCAAAGGTTGGACCAACCAATACATCCAGCAGTCCTCCTTGACCTTCCGCCTCAATATTAGGCAATCCGGCTAACGGGGAAGACAGCATGTGGTCGTTACCCAAAAGGCGAAGATTTCCCACCTTCTCTGTCACTAGAGCGCGACCATCAGGTAAGAAATCCAAGCCCCATGGCCAACTCAGACCATCAACAACCACCGCCATCTGAGGCTCTCCAGTTGGTACTGGTTCGGGGACTGGCTCCGGTTCGGGGACTGGCTCCGGTTCAGGGACTGGCTCCGGTTCAGGGACTGGCTCCGGTTCAGGGACTGGCTCCGGTTCGGGGACTGGTTCCGGTTCGGGGACTGGCTCCGGTTCGGGGACTGGTTCCGGTTCGGGGACTGGTTCCGGTTCGGGGACTGGTTCCGGTTCGGGGACTGGTTCCGGTTCGGGGACTGGCTCCGGTTCGGACGCACCGCAGCGCACACCATTGACCACAAACATTGCGGGCACGTTGGATGAGCTGCCATTTGACGCTCCAATAAATCCTGGACTAACTGATCCACCGGAAGGAATATTGCTATTCCAAGACTCATGGGTTACAGTGACCATCTGTGATGAACTTGATTGCTCAAACTGTCCCGCCCACCCCTGAACAATAGATTGGGTCTCAGGCAATAGAAATTCTAACTGCCAATTAGTTATCGCATTAGATCCAGTATTTTTAATAGTTATCTGACCTTGAAAACCGCTATTCCAAGAGTTCATGATCCTATAATCAACATCACAAGAAACTTGAGCCCACGTCGGCGAGGTAGCAAAGATCATCCCAACCGCCGTCAGTCCCGTGTGGACTACCCTAAATATATTCATATAGCTGTACCTTTAATGCTTCGCGTATGCCGTCCTAGAATACGCGGCTACACACTTATTGTATACACTCCTAAATTCACGGAATATTTGAGACCGCACAATCAGAAGGACTGGTGTAACTTGTTGCGCTCTGTACGGAAACGCAATACATATTGCGCCCATGCGAGCGCCAGAGTATTCGACATTGCCAACAAACCGCAAGACATGTAGTATTCCTTTTTTCCGACCACCAATGAGGGTACCACCAGGCAGAAGCCCAGGCGGGTTGGCTAGGGCTCGTTGCTGAAATCGGCAAGGAACTATCGTAAGGGACCTAGTTTGGCTGAATTATTCGGACTACAGCAAAGCCTCCCGGAGAAGCCAGAACTTGGGTTCAACCAAGGGATTTCTGCTGTAGAAGGGAGGCTAGCACTGACTGAGAGCCGTGAAAACCAGCCATTCGAACCAATCCGGAACCGCTGAGAGCCCCGAGGCCGGACATTCAGGCTAATCCCCAAGACGAGCAATAGACCACGTCCGATGTTAAAGACACACCATTGTCGAGAATCGGTAGTCACTGAACGTGATCTGGATCAATATTAAGAAAGACGGCATACAGCAAAACCACTTGAATTGATTCTGTAAGAATCAACAAGGGGGCGCGCAGCGGGGCATTGCTCCCCAGAGAAACTGGAACTTGGGTTCAACCCAAGGGATTTCTGCTGTAGAGCAGGGGCAATCAGCCTTAAGATATTGTTTCTTCATAATATGAGATTGTTCGACGGAGTCCCTCAGCAAACTGTACGGTGGGCTCGTAGCCAAGCAAGGCCTTAGCCTTTGAAATATCTGCTAGCGAATGCTGAACATCACCTTCGCGCGGCGGTTTATGTTGAGGAGGCTTACCTCGACCAATAATTTGCTGGATGGTCTGTGCCAATTCCAAGAGACTTATTCGTTCACCACAAGCGATATTGAATACTTTTCCGACCGCCTCAGATGAGGCAACACAGGCTTTGATATTCGCCTGCACAACATTGTCAATGAAGGTGAAGTCTCGTGAAATTGAACCATCACCATTGATGAGCGGCGCCTCATCTCGGAGGCATGCAGCAATAAATTTTGGAATCACTGCGGAGTAGGTGCTATTTGGATCTTGTCTAGGACCAAATATATTAAAGTATCGAAGAGCTATCGTTTCTAGTCCAAATCTCTCATAGAAAACACGACAATACATCTCACCAACATACTTTTGCACCGCGTATGGACTCAACGGTTGCGCAGTCATGCTTTCCACTTTTGGAAGCACTGGCGTATCGCCGTAGGCTGATGAAGATGCAGCATATACTATCCGCCGAACCCGTGCTTCTTTGGCTGCCATCAACAGCCCCAGAGTGCCGTTTACGTTAATTTGATGCGTTTTGATCGGTTCTTTCATCGACTTCGGAACACTGGGCAGTGCGCCATGATGAAGTATAAATTCCACACCATCTACTGCTCGTCGACAAACAGCCGGGTCCACCAGTGAACCCTCTATCATTTTGATCTGCTCAACAAACGGCGCAAGATTTTCCATGCGCCCCGTAGAAAGATCGTCCAAGACCCGAACATCGTCCCCTCGACGCAGAAGCACCTCAACGAGGTTAGAGCCAATAAAGCCAGCACCGCCAGTCACTAAGTAAGAGGCCATCTTCTAAGGTGAAACCCCGTTTATCATCCGGACGCAAGTACCAACGGTTCACCTTCTGTTGGCGACCGTGTATGAAAAGTATGCGGTGAACGAAGTACGTGTGGGACGATTTCGGTTGATCGGCTGTATCGCCCGCGGCGGAATGGCTGAAATATACCTGGGCAGGCCAAACAATCCCGAAGATGCCGATGCAGGGGCCGAAGTTGCCATAAAGCGTCTTTTTCCAGAGCATCAATCGGAACGTGAGTTCATCCAAATGTTCTTCGACGAAGCTCGTCTAGCGGCACAATTGGACCACCCAAATATTGTTCGCATTGTTGAGGTTAACGAAGCTCCTCCAACACCATTCATCGCCATGGAACTCCTGCGCGGAGCAAACCTGAGAGATATTCGGGCTCGACTACGTCAGATTGCCGAGCCCATCCCTCCAGAACTCGCTGCGCTGCTAGCGGTGGGCGTTCTGCGAGGACTCGGCCACGCCCATACCTTAAGAGACCATCGAGGACCGCTCAACATCGTCCACCGCGATGTATCTCCTCCCAATATCGTCATCACCTACGACGGCGCCGTTAAACTCTTAGACTTTGGTATCGCTCGAACCAACCACCAGTTGCACAAAACACAGGCGGGACTATATAAGGGCAAATTTGCCTACATGTCGCCGGAGCAACTCAGAGGTCAGTCCGTGGACGGTCGCTCAGATCTATTTGCTCTTACGGAGGTTCTCTACGAACTCCTGCTCCAAAGACATCCCTTCGAGGCAACCACCGAAGTTGGCATCATCAGAAAGGTACAGCACGAAGCTCCGACGCCTCCGCGAAACATCGCACCAAAATTTCCGAAGGATCTGTCAGATATATTACTTAAATCATTAGAAAAAAATCCAGATCTTCGATTTCGGAACGCGGAGGATATGGAAACGGCCTTGGTTCAGTGGATAAATACTCAGACTCCTCGACCTACCTTTTCTGACCTCGCCCGCTTCCTACGTTCACTCTTCGCTGACCGTCTTAATGAGGAAGAAGATGCTCGCCGTCACAGCAACGATGCCGCGCTAGTGAAAGTGCTCCGTGGTCAAAGCCTATATCGCCCCACTTGGACACCACCTCTCACCGAGGTCACCGGAACAAATGACACTTTGCGCGACACCGAACACCCCACACTATGGGACATTCAAGAGCCCCTCAAACGCCCTCAGAAAAATAAATCTAGCAGCTCCGTCCCAACAATAACGGACACGCTGGTCCCAACCACCCAACCAGCCCCACCCCACATCCCTGACCCAGCAGAAAAGTCCTATGAGCACCACTCACCATGGCCGCAACAAAAGTCTCCTCAGGGACAAATCCATCAGCTGGATATTGTTGTCTGCGGCTTTGGAATAGTAACGCTGATCGCAGCCTTTGTCTGGAGCATCACTTATGTTCCATCAACGCGGCTCGCAGTAAGTAGTACTCCGCTAGGAGCTCACGTATTTCTCAACGGGATCTCCACCCAGCAGAAAACCCCCGTAGTTCTTTGGGTTCCGGTCCAACCAACTTATCGGGTCATTATGAGGCTAGAGGGTTACGATTCTTGCCGGCGACACGTTCGCCCACGCCACTCCTCCGAAGATATTATGGTCGAGTGTGAACTTCAAAGAAGCGATCCCGACCAAAACTTGACAGAAGCCTCCAGTAAACTATAACACGCGCGCTCCCCCGTAGTAAGCATACGTGGGACGCGAGGCAGCCTGCCCACCAAGGAGGTGAACAAGAAATGCCCGGTATCCGAGTAAAAGAGGGAGAATCCTTTGAGCGAGCCATGCGCCGTTTCAAAAAACAGTGTGAGCGCGCTGGGATCCTCGGAGAGATTCGCAAGCGCGAGTACTACGAAAAGCCCTCTGTTCGCCGCAAAAAGAAAGCTGCAGCCGCCAGAAAAAGACTCATCAAGAAGATGAGGAAAGAAGGTTCTGGTTGAGTTATTGCTCCGTGAGAGCGTGACACCTCAACATGCTCTCACGGAGGACCGTAAGCAAAAGACGCCGTGGTCAAATATGGTCCCGAAAAAATCTCGGAGATTCGAGATAGGGTTCGTCTCGAAGAGTGGGTAGGACGAACAGTTCAACTTCAAAAGCGCGGTCATCGATGGGTAGGTTTGTGTCCGTTTCATTCTGAGAAGACACCTTCTTTTGGTGTCAGTCCCAGTAAACAGCTCTTTCATTGTTTCGGCTGTGGAGTAGGAGGCGACGTGTTTGCGTACGTGATGCGACTAGAGGGCCTCGATTTTCCAGCTGCGGTTAAGCTGCTTGCTGAGGCTCATGGAATAGAGCTACCGAATCTCTCTGATCCTGCTGACCCCGCTCAGCAGCAAAGGACCAAGCACAATCAGCAGTTGTACAATATAAACGCGGTCGCCCAAGAGGCCTTTCGAACTGCACTGCGAACCGACAAAGGCGCTCGCCAGTATTTGACGCACACCAGGGGCCTATCACCAGAAAGCATCAACCACTTTGAGATCGGTTGGGCGCTACCGGAGTGGAGTGCCCTGACCAATACCATTAGGCAGGCTCAACTTCCCGTGGAGCTTGCCCTAGAAATTGGTCTGCTGGGGAGGCGTGCCTCCGACAATAAACCGTACGATCGCCTTCGAGCTAAGGTGACTTTCCCTATTCGCTTACCCAACGGACGGATTGCTGGATTCGGGGCTCGTCGTGCAGATTGGATCGATAACAATGGCCCAAAGTACCTAAATTCCCCGGAAAGTTCTATTTACGACAAGTCTACAATTCTCTACGGACTTCACCTCGCGCGGGATAGCATTCGAAAAATGCGGCAGGCTCTGCTCGTAGAGGGTTACTTGGACGTTATCGGCCTAGTCCAAGCCGGTTTTACCAATACCGTCGCCAGCTGTGGCACGGCCCTGACTACAAACCACGCCAAAACGCTTGCGCGACTAACCACAGAAGTTGTCACCATTTATGATGGCGATACCGCCGGACTGCGGGCGACCCTTAAGACGGCAGAACTGCTTCTGGCGGCAGGCACTGAGGTAAGAGTTGTGCCGCTTCCCAATGGCTCTGACCCGGACGATTTTGTTCGGAACAACGGCCGTGAGGCACTAGAGGAGGCGATACGCTCAGCCCCCTCTGCCATAGATTTCTTTCTCCACCAAGCTCGCGCAACCCATGCTGGGGGAGGCGTCGCTGGTGCACAGAAGGCGATAGACACGGTGCGTCCCTTGCTGGAATCGATCGCTGACCCATTCGTAAGGGACATCGCTTTTGATGCCTGCGCCCGCGAACTAGGTATTGATAGACGAACACTGAACCGCCATCTCGGGCAAAGGCGCTACAAAGTTTCCCCACGAAATGCACCGAATGTGTCACATCCACACGAGGAAGAGACACTGAGTACCAACAGCAGGAGTGCACCTCTCCCGCATATCGTTGAAGTTGAACTGTTAAAGATGCTCCTCGAAGAACCTAAAACCGTGCTGAATGCCCTAGATACTCATGGTGCCCGTGAAGCGTTTGTATCGACTCCCTTGAAGTGTGCGGTTGATGGGGTGGCTAATGCCATTCAGAGTGAGCAATCGTTCTCTGGTCCAGAAGCGCTCGATATTATGAGAGACCAGGGTTTAATCCATGAACCTTGGCTACAGCAGGTGCGGGCCCACCTGGTGATGTCCAACGAACCCGAGGCCCATGATCTTGATACGCTCATTGAGCGTCTTAAACGCAACTACCGCCACGTGCGGATTCAGGCTCTGCAACAACAAATCGACCGATGCACCAACGCTGACGAGCACACCAGACTCTTAGAAGAGGTGGTTCGGGTGCAACTGGGCGAATTGTAGGCCAACCGAGAATGGAAAGACGAAGCATGTCGACGAATTCCAAGGCTGCGACCAACCCTGATGCGGTACATTTAACCAGCAACGAGCTTGAGAACTCTGCCCCTGAGCAGAGCTCTCCGTCCGAGGCAACCGCTTCGGCTCAGTCTCCTGCCTTAGACCCGCATCCTGGAACCCCCACCCAGACTTTTGCGGAAGCACCAACTTTCGAAGCAAACAAGAGAGAGAGCTCCGGATCCGAGACGCCTTCCCCAACCACCTCCGTCGAATCCCCGTCCGCAAACGTTGTTACTTGGAATGGCCCCGATGACTTCAACACAATCCAACCGGAAGTGAACCCCATCTCCAGTCGTTCAGAAGCTGAAGCCGATCACGACGAGGCCTCCCCGGTTTCCTTCAGTTCGGACATCCCGGAAATACTCTCCGCTCCAAACAACATCCCTTTTCAAACCCCTGTGCCCACAACTTCATGGAACACAGACCTGTCGGATGCCAGCGACACGTTCAGCCATTCCCACGTGGACAGTCCTATAATACCCACAGACATTAGCTCATCTGCTCAGTCGACAGATACCGGCCCATCTACACCATCAGCAGACATCAGCTCATCTGTTCAGTCAATAAATACCAGTCCGTATACATCGTCAACAGACATCAGCTCATCTGTTCAGTCAATAGACACTGATCTACCGGTCTGGGCAACACAATCACAACCCCAAGTAACACTACCATCAGGGACACCCCTTACTCCGGCGAACCCCCCACACCACCAACAAACTGGGTTCTCCATGACTGAGGAACGCCCCGCAGTAGTAAGTACGGACCCCATCTCAGTGACCAACCCAGCGCCACGGTTGGAACACAGCGGACATGTCGTTCCCGAAGACACCGAAGAGAAGCTCAGTGGACACACCACCACTCCTAACGCTGATGCAGGCTTCGACGGACAGCAGCCATCCACAAAAAAATCCCCCGCAGCCACGGAACGGGCCAAAGAGGCGGAGAAAAAGCGTCTAATGAAACAACGCGCTGCATCTTTGCGCAAAAAGGCCGTTGCCAAGAAAAAGATGTGGGCGCAAAAAGCGACAGCGGCAAAAAAGCGAGCCGCAGAATTGAGGAAAACAGCAGCGGCAAAAGCTCGGGAAGCCGCCGCAAAGGAAGCTGAAGTCGCACGGCAAGCTCGAGCCCTCGAAAAAGAGCAAGCCAAAGAGCGTAAAGTCGCCGAGAAATTACGCCTGAAACAGCAGAAGGCCCAGACGGTGACGACAAAGCCGAAGAAGCCTTTAGACAAAGTTGACTTATCTCCGACTCAGGCCACGCCCGAGGACATCTCCGACCAGCAGCCCTACGCTGTATCGCCGGCTTCACCCTCTGAGACCAATCTATCCATAGACAATCTATCCATCGAGAAAGGCACGCCTCTCGATGCGTCAGTGGCCGCTACGTCCTCTAGTTTGTCCGTAGAAACAATCCCGTCTGGTATCCCAGTCCAGAATCAAACCGTACCTGACGCCACGGAAGCCCCTACTGTAGACGCAACCTTACTTAGCCCTACTGAAAAGATCCCTGATCTACCGGTTGTACCCCCTTTGCCATCCGCACCGGTGGTTGATACGCATGTCAGTCGTGAACCGGTCCCATCCCCATCAACGGCGGATATTATCCCTCCGCTGCCGGTATACACCCCCAAGGCCCCCCCGACCACAAGCACTGATGAGTCATCATCCTGGGCCTCTCCTTTACCACCATCGGCACCAGTGCCTGAACTGCCACGAGCACCCGCACCTACCGAGACCAGCCAAGTCTCCCTGCGGAACACTGAGTCAGAGATAGCAGCCTTTACAGCTCAAGCAAAAGACGCCGAGTCACCGGTGACCCATACTGCCTCGTTCAGTGCCACTGAAGCCGCTGAAACGTTCTCTTTACCGCAGAACTTTCCAGCGAACCCGCCGGCGAGAAAAGAGGAGCTCACAGTTCAAGCTCCCCCAACCTCTTCCGACACATTCGATAACCCCGGCGATATTCAGGTTACTTCCGAGCCTGGTGATGAGGAGCTGAGAAAAGCCCTCCTCGCTGAAACCGCCAAGAAAAAGCAAGTTATGCTTACAGAAAAGCAGCTCGCCCGGAAGGACCAGGCCGCACGAGCTGCAAAACTTGCTGCCGCAAAAAAACGAGCGAAACCAGAAGATGAAAACTCATCCGAGAATGCGATGGCCAATCTGTTGGAGCGCGGTCGTAGCCAGGGTGTTCTAACCCTAGACGACGTCAATCGCTCCTTACCGTCCGACATGGTCTCTGCTGAGCAGCTAGACGCGGTGATGGACATCTTCACTAAAGAGAATATCGATATCGTCGATTCTGATGGCCTCGACGATACGGATGATGAGTCAGCAGTAGCCGCCGCGAAAGCAGCCAAATCCAGCCTTGGGAAAGAAGACTCCAATCGAACGGAAACCCGAGAAGATCTCGACGCTGCCTACAAAACTAATGACCCCGTGCGGATGTATCTCCGCAAGATGGGTAGCGTAGCTCTATTATCTCGTGAGGATGAGGTCGCAATCGCCAAACGCATCGAAGCGGGCGAGAAAGAAGTCCTTGATGTTGTTCTTAAATCATCACTTGCCGTCAAGGAAATCCTCACCCTTGGAAAGCGACTCGAGGAAGGTAAAGTCCGCATCCGAGATGTCGTCAAAGAGGTAGATGAAGAGCATGAAGTCTTCGACGAAGTCGCCGTAACCGAAAAAGTTCGCTCGATCATGGCCAAGATCCAAATCCTGGATGAATCCAACGATCGTATCCGTGAAGAACTTTTCGCTGGTCGTAAGAAACTCGCGAAGCCCCGAAAAGATCAACTCAACAAGGAGTTGGAACGTAACCGCGAAGAGATGGCGACTCTCCTGGAGGAAATGCAGCCCAACAAGCGGCAAATCCAAAAGATCGTAGCAAAACTAAAAGGTCTCATTAAGAAGGTCCATCAGACCGAACAAGAAGCCCTCGCCTGGCAAAGCCGTCTCCGAGTACCCATGGTGGAGATTCGCAAGATGCTCCGTGAGGTTCGTGAAGACTCTTCTAAAGAAAAAGATGTCCAACGAAAACTCCGGCTACAACCGGAAGAGTTCCATGAAATGGAACGTACCGTCCGTGGGGCCATCCGCAAAATTAAGCGTATCGAACAAGAGGCCGGCCTTCCACTAGAAGAACTCAAAGTCACGTACAAGCAGATTCAAGTTGGTGAGCGGAAGGCGAAAAAAGCTAAGGGAGAAATGGTCGAGGCCAATCTTCGCCTAGTCGTATCCATCGCGAAGAAGTACACCAACCGCGGCCTACAATTCTTGGATCTCATTCAGGAAGGCAACATTGGTCTCATGAAAGCTGTGGATAAGTTTGAGTGGCGGAGAGGATATAAATTCTCTACCTATGCCACTTGGTGGATCCGCCAAGCTATCACCCGAGCTATCGCAGACCAAGCCCGAACTATCCGAATTCCAGTGCACATGATCGAAACCATCAACAAATTGATCCGCACGTCTAGATACTTGGTTCAGGAACTTGGTCGGGAACCAACACCAGAGGAGATAGCCGAGAAAATGGAGCTACCCCTCGATAAAGTGCGCAAGGTCTTGAAGATCGCCAAAGAGCCCATCTCGTTGGAAACCCCCATTGGAGAAGAAGAAGACTCTCACCTTGGTGATTTCATTGAGGACAAGTCCGCAGTCAGTCCGAGTGAGGCCGTTATTTCGATGAACCTCGCCGAGCAAACGCGACGCGTTCTTGCTACCCTAACACCTCGTGAAGAAAAGGTTCTGAGGATGCGTTTTGGCATCGGCGAGAAGTCTGACCATACCCTGGAAGAGGTAGGACAGGACTTTGAAGTAACCCGTGAGCGTATTCGTCAAATCGAAGCCAAAGCGTTGCGTAAATTGCGACACCCCTCTCGGGCTAAGCGTCTCAAGGCCTTCGTTGAAGGCTGAATAGTGTTCCATGAGTCGTCCAGCACCGCGGGGAAGCTCCCGCGGCGCTGACAAACCCCGCAAGCCAGTTGATTGGCCAAACAGCCAATTGTACAAGGTGTTTTCTTCTCCAAATCCGCTAAATAATCATTAGATATCCGCTGGTATTTTTCGGTGGGAGAGAAACCGCGCAAGCCGAGACATTCCTTCGGCGGCCGAGCTTGGCCCAGCCGCATATGACAACCGCCAAAACCAGTCCCCGGTATCTATTCCAAACGCTACCCCCGGAACCACTGCCACATCCTCCTCCGCCAACAGATCAAGAGCAAGACTGAGGGTGGTAATACCCCTCTTCTTACTCAGCCACGGACGAACATCCACCGTGGCATAGAAAGCACCATCTCCAACCCGCAGTGTGGCCTGCGGTGGAAGGTCCGATGCTCGATCCATTAGTGCTTGTCGAGCTTCGGCATAAAATGGCTTGTGCGCAGTCAGACGCTCTGGTTCTGCTAGGATCTCCAGAGCCATTAATTGAGACAGGCGCGGCGCACAAGTCACCATCAGCTGGTTTGCCAGAACTAATTTTGGCATGACCGCCTGCGGACCACACACGTATCCCAACCGAAATCCAGTCAGCGCGCAACTTTTGGACAATCCAGACACTATAAAGATGGCTGAACTTAGCTCTGACGGCAATTGAGCCCGCTCGCCACTATAGACCAGGTCGCGGTAAATTTCATCGCTCAAAAAACTCCAGCCTCGCGCTTCGGCCAGTATCAGAGCTCGTTCAGTTGAGGCCGTTGTAGGAACCGCCCCAAAAGGATTGGAGGGAGCATTCCAAATAAGCATCCGAGTCTTGGCTGTTCCCAAAGCCTCAAGAGCATCCACATTCGGCCCAAACCCTTCAGTCTCAACTAGCGGATATGGAACCGCGACCCCTCCCAGAAACTGAACAATCCCTCGATAGGCCGGATACCCTGGCTCCGGAATCAGAACTTCATCACCAGGTTCGATCACACAACTGAGAGTCAGGTAGACCGCCTGTTCACTCCCCACCGTCACGACTACTGATTGCGGACTTTGCAGCTCATGATGGCGTGCGATCGCTTCCCGAAGTCCAAGGAGGCCAGCATTCTCGGTGTAGCCCGGTGGACCCTCCCAATAGCGCTGAAGCGCTCGCTCCAAGACCTCAGGATCGGGCGTATGGCTGGGCTGCCCCAACGTAAGGTCTAGAGTGTCCGGACCTCGTCGCTGGCTCATCTGCCGGATGATCGACGGCTTGAGATCTGCTGCTCTCGAATGGATAAACTCCATAGACACCAAGGTCTACTGAGACCGCATTGGCGTCGAGAGGCTTGCACCACAAAACTAGCTGGCTGGTGAAACTGATGTCAGGATGCACTAGGATGAACGGTTAGCGCAGCGCTTCTTCCAAGGCTGTACTCGCATCAGTTTTGTTATCTCGATACTTCACAATCAGAGGCGTTGCGATTTGGAGGCCATTAGCTTCACCAAACGGCTGCTTTACGGGTCGAGAACCCGGCACCACAACCGCGCACGGTGGAATCTCGAGGGGCACTTCAGAGGTCCCTGCCAGTACTCGCTCATTTACAACATCATACACCTTTGTAGAGCCATTCAGGAGTACACCTGTCCCCAACACCGCCCGCTCCCGCACGATGACCCCTTCATACACACCACAATTACCGCCCACCATTACATCATCTTCGATGATAACCGGTAGACTACCGATTGGTTCAAGAACCCCACCAACCTGTACTCCCGCTGATAGATGCACGCGTTCACCCACCTGGGCGCATGAGCCTACTAATACATGACTATCAACCAAGGTGCCTTTACCTACATAGGCACCAAGGTTGATGTACGAGGGCGGCATAACAATGACCCCTTCATCAACAAAGGCTCCATCACGAATGGCTGAGCCGCCTGGTACCAAACGCACCTTATTGGTGAGATGTAAGGCACGCCGTGTCGGCAAGGTATGTTTGTCGAAAAAGTTGGTCCCGGCATACCCCTCCGTTTCCATGAGTTGTCCCAGCCTGAAACCCGCTAATATTGATCTTTTAAACCATTCATTAACCCGCCACTGCCCCTTCGCGTCTCGCTCTGCGCAGCGAATCAAACCAAGATTAATGAACTCGCGAAACTCTGCAAATAGAACACGATCTTCAGGTTGAAGATCGCTGGTCCCTTTAGCGCCAAGTTGCTCTAAGTCATATATGAGATTCTGAACCGGTCGCGACATGCGAATCGGATAAGATTAACGGGACAATGCGTCAACCGGACACTGCTCTCAGCGGCCTTTGCTTAACTTTCGGACGCCAGACGACGAATGTATCCAATTTCTGTGGATCTAGCCATTTGCGGGTCGCGTCGCTATCCGTTGCTTCCACATAGCTACTCAGAACCTCCAGCAACCGAGTTCGATCTTCGGGACCTAGGTCATGCATTTCCAACGACTCCCGGTTGACATACAGGGCCTGGGACCTCCCTAAGAAGAGCTGTCCACCGGTCATCCCTGCGCCAACGTTACTAGAAACGGCTCCCAGAATCACTACTGTGCCACCGGTCATGTACTCACACGCATGAAGACCAGTGCCTTCGACCACCGCCAATGCCCCACTGTTTCGTACCGCGAAACGATCGCCGGCCATCCCCTGGACAAACAATGTACCGCCGGTAGCCCCGTACAGTGCGGCATTGCCGATAATCGCATTCTCTCCCGGTGCGAAACTAACACTAGGATGCGGACGAACAATAATTCTCCCGCCAGACAAGGACTTGGCAACAGAATCATTCGCTTCCCCGATCAGGGTGGCATCAATGCCTTCGCCAACAAAGGCTCCAAAGCCTTGTCCTGCGCTCCCTACAAATCGAAGGCGAATCAAACCAAAGCTCAGACCAGCCCCCCTGTTCTCACCTTCAGGCACTAGACGAGCCACACTCGCGGACTCACTCCGAAACGCCTCCATGTGTGCGTCATGTTGGCGACTGGCTATCTCACCCGCTAGAGTACTCAGTACTGCTCGCTCGTGACTTCGAATCGGATACTCTAGCTCAACCGGCATTCCGCTATCTAACGCAGATAAGCTGTCGTCGACGATACGACGGTTGAGCGAAGAGATATCCTCCTGAAGTAGGTTGCCTCTGAACCCTCTCGGGTGCGGTCGGCTGGACCGAAGCAAACCTAAATCCAAGCCCCGACTCTCCACCTTGTCACGATATTTTTCAGCAACTTCGAGGAATTCAGCTCGACCCACCACCTCATCTAGGTGAGTAGCCCCCACTCGCATCAACTGCCGCCGAACGTCCTCAGCCAGATAGTGAAGAAAAGTCTCCACCATTTCCGGGGTACCCCTATATTTCTTCTTAAACCGTGGATCATGAGTCGCTATGCCGCGCGGACAAGTATTTTTCTGGCAGATCCGAGCCATAATACAGCCCTCAGCAATCAGTAGGATTTTGCCAAAACCAAACTGTTCAGCACCCAACATTGCCGCCACCACAATATCAAAGCCAGTCTGAAGCCCCCCATCCACTCGCAAAATAGCATTCTCTCGAAGCTCCTGTTCGATGAGAGTCTGATGCACTTCCGCCAGGCCCAGCTCCCAGGGCAGACCAGCGTGCTTCATAGAAGACAATGATGCCGCGCCCGTGCCTCCATCTCCTCCGGAGATCTGCACAATGTCCGCCCCAGCTTTCACCACTCCAGCGGCTATCGTCCCAATGTTAGCCCCAGCCACGAGTTTGACCGATACCGGCGTGTTGGGCTTCAGTTGCTTCAACTCGTAGATGAGTTCGCGAAGATCTTCGATAGAATAAATATCGTGAAGAGGCGGAGGAGATATCAGCGTAGTGCCCGGTAGACAGTTACGCGCCTTTGCAATGGACTCATCCACCTTCATGGACATCAGCTGCCCACCTTCGCCAGGTTTAGCACCCTGAGCAATTTTGATTTCGAGTTCCTGGCCTGAAATTAGGAAACGAGCCGAAACTCCAAACCGACCGGAGGCTACCTGACGAGAAGTCGCATGAATCCCATGACTCCAATAGAAAGGATTCTCACCTCCCTCACCGGAACCACTCCGTCCCCCTACTCTTCGCATCGCAATGAATAGATCGCGTTGAGATTCAGCACTAATGGCTCCAAAAGACATCGCACCAGATCCAAACCGACGAAGAATCTCAGCCCTAGGTTGAACATCCTCAAGACTAGGATGCTTAGGGGACTCTTTCAGTTCGAACAGGTGGCGCAGACTCACCGGTTTGGAAGAATCCGCTTCTCGGATGTATTGTTCGTAAGCCGTCCAACGAGGAAACCCGTCATGCGGGAGATCGATGAAATCATGCACTCGTTTTGACAACCGGGCAGTCATCGCATGCTGCTCACCCTCCGTGCCCTTTCGGTGCTCCCTCAACTGAAAAGTATCTAAGAGATCCCGTTGACCGCTTTCATAGGCATCCACACGTTGAAGAATTTGTTCACCAATGCCTCCTAACGACAAACCTGCGACCGGACTCGGTGTTCCATCAAAATACTTGGATATAACTTCCGAACCTAGACCAATAGCAGTAAACAATCTTGAGTCTTGATAACCCAAAACGGTGCTAATCCCCATCTTACTCATCACCTTACGCAGCCCTTCTTCAAAGGCCTTACGGAGATTGTCGCGCCGAGTTTCGATATCTATATCTCTCAGATGAATACTATTGTGGGTTTGCGCCAACTCAAACGCTCGATATGGGCATACAGCTGATGCACCAAAGCCCACCAGAGCGGCCATATGATGAGTTGTACGAGCATCAGCAGTGTCAATGACGATCGAAGCTTCTAGCCGGAGACCCCATGCATCTAACACTGTGATCGCCGCGCGAAGCGCCAGTAAACTCGGGATCGGAGGCCGGCTTGGTTTCGCCAAACGATCGGTCAGTATGACGATCGAGCACCCCCCACGAATGGCCGCTAATACTTTCTCTGATAGATCCTCAAGGGCTTCTTCCAGTCCTCGAGCTCCGCGCACCTTAGCAAAAGTAGCACTAACCTCTACACTCTCGAAGTTACGATCACCTTCAGCATCTTTTTCCGCTGCCTGCCTCACCCACGCCATCTCCTCCAAGGTAAGGATCGGCGATTGTAAGGCGATAGCCGGTAGGGGCGGAATAAGGGTTTTCGGTTCAAACACATTGGGCTTGCGACCAAGAGTTGTCC
Organism: Myxococcales bacterium; assembly: GCA_019634385.1. GTDB lineage: Bacteria > Myxococcota > Kuafuiibacteriia > Kuafuiibacteriales > Kuafuiibacteriaceae > JAHQVK01. The sequence continues at coordinate 92,479 of JAHQVK010000050.1, forward strand.
GTAAGTCCGTCATCGCCCGCTCTCGAAGATGATCCACGGGCGGATTCGTAACTTGTGCAAAGGTTTGGTAGAAATAGTCGAAAAAACTTCTTGGTTGATCCGACAGTATCGCCGGGCGCGCAGTATCACCCATCGAACCAATGGGCTCTTTACCGGTAACCATCATCGGTACCAGCACTTCACTCATTTCTTCTTTGGTGTACCCAAAGAGTGCTTGTTCATCGGCATGATGCCGCTGATCCGCCACCGACAGCGATCCAACCGGATGTAAGCGAGGGTCAAAATGGGCCCCCGCATTTTCTAGCGACTCGGATGGATCATTAAACCGAACCTCGCCCGTCTCCAGGACAACATGCGCACCCGAGCCTCCTCGGAGGGCACCCTTGCTCAAAATCTGGGCTTCATCGAGACCAAAAACACCCGCTTCCGAGGCTAGATAGAACGCGTCTTTCGTCAACGCCCATCTTCCGGGACGAAAGCCATTCCGATCCAATCGAGCTCCAACCACTTCGCCGTCGGAGAAAGCAACAAAGGCCGGACCATCCCATGGCTCAACAGCTCGACTCCAAAATTCATAGAATCCGCTCTCCTTCCGGCCGGCTGGAGGCATCATAATGGCCAAGGCTTCCGACAAGTGAGGGATAGAGCTACGAAAGCGGAGCGCTTCCACCATCTCATTGAGACTGCCTGAGTCAGAGATTCCCACGTGAGTCATCAGTTCCCCTGGAGGTAAGCCCAGAGCCTGCTCACGAGAGTGGGAGTTCGCACGATTACACGCGATGGTGTTGATCTCGCCGTTGTGAGCCACCAAGCGAAACGGCTGGGCTTTATCCCAGTTGGTGGCTGTATTCGTCGAGAATCGCCGATGAAATAACGAAAAACGGGTTTTGAATCGACTGTCTTTGAGGTCTGGATAAAAATCTTCCAGCCGCTCAGAGGTCACCAAAGCCTTATAGACAATGGTGCGGGTCGACATAGACGACGTCACCACGCCATTGCTCAACCCCATACGGCGCAATAGCGTTAAATAAGTTTGATGGGCATAGTACAACCGAGTTTGAAACGAACGCTCCGTGCGGCAAAATGGTGGCCGTTTGATCACCACCTGCCCGATCGATGGTAACGTTGCACGGGCCATTCGGCCTAGCACCGAAGTGTCAACCGGGACTTCGCGAAACTCCAACACTGGCATCCCAGAATCGCTGAGAACCCGTTCAAAAGTTTCAAGTACCGCCTTCCGATGATCAGCGGGCAAACGCAATAACAGCGTAGCCACCGCCACCGAACCGGCTTCGTACCCCAACATCTCAAAAGGGATATCGGTCATGATACCGCTGCCATCACTGGTCAAGCGGTCAGCCTGATTGCCTCCCCGATGTTCTACTTTACAGAGACCATTCAAGCCCTGCTTTAAGTATTCGTTTCGGGGCTCCAACATAGTTGTCGCAACAAATCCAACCCCACAGGCTGCCTTTTCAGAACCACGGAGGGTTCGAATCAACGAATACGCTCGTAAATCGCTCATGACATCGACTTCTTGGTATCGAGGGCTATCGCCCTCGAACGGTTAGTGGGATGGAATTCAGCGAACAATCTCGATACGCTGAATGACACACTCCTCAATTGGTTGGTCTCCAGCGCCGGTTCGAGTCTGTTCGATTTTCTTCACAACCTCCATCCCTGAAATGACTTGGCCAAACACCGTATGACGATCGTCCAAATGAGGCGTAGGCACGGTGGTGATAAAAAACTGGCTCCCGTTGGTCTTAGGACCCCGGTTAGCCATCGAAAGTATCCCTGGCTTATCATGCTTGAGAGCACTGTTGAACTCATCCTCAAATTCATAGCCAGGCCCACCTCGGCCCGTTCCAGTCGGGTCCCCTCCTTGCAACATAAACCCGCTAATTACACGGTGAAAAATGACGTTGCTATAAAGGGGGCCTTCCCCTGGTGAACCATCGCTACGCTTCCACGGGATGGTGCCTTCCGACAAGCCCACAAAGTTCCCGACAGTCTTAGGTGTATGCTGGCTAAATAGCTCTACCTCAATCACGCCGTGATTGGTGTGAATCTTCGCGCCCGCTACATCAGACACATCAGGGAAAGTCGGTGTTACCGCCATGCCGCCATGCGTAGCGCGCATCGCTCGCAAAATCTAGGGCACTTCGCTCCCCCTTCCACTCTTGCCGGAGGATGCACAACCAGGTAGCCCAACTCGGTGACGCTTGCCCAGCGACTGTTCAAGCAATTCGAAGAGCATACAGGTCAAGAACTCGTTCTTCCAGGCCTGGAAAACCCGGTTCGGGCATTAATTGCGGGAGAGCTCATTTACCGAGGGGATTTACCTATTCTGATCGGTAAAAACGCCGAGGACGCAGAAAATCTGCATCAAGATCTCTGCTTTATGCTGGGCATAGAACCCGCCCGAGCTGCTGACCGAGGGATCCTGTTTATCGGCTCAGACGAAAAAGGCCCTTATGAGGAATACTCGCCAGATGCCCGAGCAGTCATGGAGCGCATCAATGCACTCTACCGCTTGCAAGCTGACCGCTCATCGCTCACCGCCGCTGTGCTGACTCCTCAGTCACTCGTTCGAAAGCATATCCCCCCGGCCTTTTTAAGCCAGTGCAGTGAATATCTAATCGTCGGTGAAGAGATTGATCGGCAGCACCTTCTGGAGCAACTAACTCTAAGTGGATATAATCCGGTTAGTTCTGTTGAAGACCCCGGCACCTTTAGTGTCCGCGGTGGAATCGTTGATATCTTCTCACCACATCTATCACACCCAATCCGGGTCGACTTGTTCGGGGATGAGATAGAGTCACTGCATCTATTTGAACCATCTACCCATCGAAACATCCTCAAGCTCGAAGATGCTCTTATCTTGCCAGCTCGTGAGATCGCTTTCGAAATAGCCAGGACCAAGCACGCTCGTCAGGCAATCGAAAACATCATTGAAACACTGAATGTTCCAAGCCGGAAGGTCAACGCGATCCTCAATGATATCGACAATCATATCCACTTTTTTGGAATAGAAACGCTGCTTCCTCTCTTTCATCCCCAGGGTCTGGTGGGGCTAGATGCCTACCTACCCCATGGTGAAGATGTGGTTGTCATCACCAGTAGTCAAGAAGCGCTCACAACTCTAAACGAAGATACATGGGTAGAGACTGAACTCGCATACCAACGCGCCATTGCCCAACACCAAATAGTTTTGCCTCCTGAGGCTCACTTAACCACCGTTGAAACTACTCTTACCGCAATACAGCGTCGTGGGCGGCAACTCTACACGCCCGATGTACACGTCCAGACCAACGTTCCCTCACTCAGGCTTAATGTCGACCGTGTAGACGATCTCCGTGGAGAAATTCTACGAGCCACACGCACTCGAAGCGAAGGGGAAGAGGATGTGTTGCTGCCTCTCACCAAAAGGCTCAAAAAGTGGCATAAAGATGGTCTTACGACCTTCATCGTATGTCAGACCAGAGGCCAGGCTGAGCGCTTAAAAGAGATAACAGAAGGTCGTGATGTAACTATTCGGCTGCACGGTGAGCCTTTCTCGATCGAAGCGTGGCAGACCGCCCCGGACCCCCACGCAGCATTTCGCAACAGAGCCACGAGCCTTAAAGATCGCCATGTCCACGCCTGGATTGTGCTAGGAGAGCTATCTTCCGGTTTTGCGCTACCATCCAGCGGGCTAGCTTTTCTTTCAGAAGAGCAAATTTTTGGCGCACGTATTAGGCGTCGACGGACCCGTCGACCGGCAGCCGGAGAGTTTGTCTCCGATCTCGCCGATCTCTGCGATGGAGACTACGTTGTCCATGCCGACTTCGGCGTTGGTCAGTACAAAGGCCTCACCAAGCTCATCATTGATGGTATTCAAGAAGATTATCTACTTCTGGAATATAAAGGCCAGGAGAAACTATATCTCCCCGTCCATCGTCTGCGACTAATACAAAAATATGTAGGATCCCAGGAGGGTAGAGCTCCGGCCCTCGATAAGTTAGGTGGTACCACTTGGACTAAAACCAAACAAAAGGTAAAAGACCATCTCCTTAAGATGGCTGCTGAGTTGTTGCGTCTTTATGCTCAGCGCCAAACCATCGAGGGTTATGCATTTCCCCCACCCGACGAGAGCTTTCGCCAATTTGAGGCAGAGTTTGAACACGAACCCACTCCCGACCAAGCCAAAGCCGTCGAAGACGTAGTCCGTGACTTACAAAAGCCGTCTCCCATGGATCGAGTTATCTGCGGAGATGTTGGTTACGGAAAGACCGAGGTTGCCATGCGCGCCACAATGATGGCGGTAGTAGCTGGAAGACAAACGGCCATCCTCGTACCAACCACGGTGCTTGCCGCCCAACATTTCCAAGTATTCTCAAAACGATTCGAAAATTTTGGTGTCAACCTTGGAGTTGTATCCCGGTTTCAAACCAGAGAAGAGATCAAGAACACGCTCGCCAAGTTAAAAGACGGACTCATCGACATTGTTGTGGGTACGCACCGACTTATTGGAAAAGATGTGAGCTTTAAGAAGCTCGGCTTGCTCGTCATCGATGAAGAACATCGGTTTGGAGTCTCTCACAAGGAACGACTTAAGAAGTATCGGTCATCGGTTCACGTTCTTTCTATGTCCGCCACTCCAATCCCCCGTACGCTCCATATGGGATTTATGGGGGTGCGAGACATGTCGATGATCGCAACTCCTCCTGAGGACCGACTAGCAGTCACTACCGAAGTACAGCGCTTCTCTGAGGAAGTCATTCGAGAGACCATCGTCCGTGAAATCCGTAGAGGTGGGCAGGCTTTTGTGGTGCATAACCGAGTGGCCTCTATTGACGCCTTTGCTCGTATGCTCGAACGAACAATTCCGGAGGCTCGAATTGCAGTAGGTCATGGGCAGATGGATCAAGAGAGGCTCGAGCAAATCATGGTGGACTTCATGAATAAAAACTATAATGTACTGTTGGCCACAACCATCATTGAGTCCGGAATAGATATACCTAGCGCCAATACCATGATCGTCAATCGAGCGGATCTCATGGGCTTAGCTCAACTCTACCAACTCAAAGGAAGAGTCGGAAGAAGCAGAACTCGTGGTTTTTGCTATTTTCTCATTCCATCAGGAAATCTCACCCCAAAGGCTCGTAGACGTATCGCTGTGTTGCAACGATTCACCGAGCTTGGAGCGGGATTCAAAGTAGCCTCTAAAGATATGGAGATTCGTGGTGCGGGAAATCTATTAGGAAAGCAGCAGTCAGGTAACATTACAAAGGTTGGCTTCGACATGTACCAAGCACTTCTTCAAGAAGCCATCTCAGAACTCAAAGGTCGTTCCCCCGCCGATCTTCGACCTGAACCAGAAATTCGTTTGCCAGTAACCTCACTTATTCCCGATAACTATATTGAAGATCCAGGAGAACGTCTAAATCTTTATCGAAGATTCAACAATACAACCTCCGACACGGAGGCTTATGATACACTTCAAGAAATAAGCGATCTGTACGGAAAAGCACCGCCCGAGGTAGAAAACCTGGCCCATCTAATGCTTATCAAGCAGAATTGCTCTCAGCTATCCATCACCAATCTAGAGTACGCAAAGCCGACAAAGTCGATGGGACCACGCCTGGTTCTGCATTTTGACGAAAGGTTTGCGCCAAGTTCTGCCAAATGTTTGAGCTATGTACAAAAATCTCCTCAGCAACGTCGTCTAATTCCTGAGGGCCGTTTGATGCTACTTCTGGAACCAAGTGAGGATCAGCGAGACATTTTGAACCAAACTCAGAAGCTACTCACAGACTTACATAGTACCCTCAAACGAGAGTAAAGCTCCGCGGTACAGCCTTCGTGTAAAGCAGATATCCTTTGGGTTGAACCCAAGTTCCTGCTTCTACTCCGGGCTATGCCCCGCTGCGCGACCACTTGGTGATTCTTACTGAATCAATTCAAGGGGGCTTTGCTATATCTATCGACTATGGTCCAAGGCGGCCCGAAAAGCTTCTACCTGAGCTTCGGTGTCAATCAGTAGCTGCTCTGCCTCTGCCAGTTGGTGGGTGGCTCTATCCACTGCCGCTTCTGCACGTGCCCGAGCCCCAAATAAGACGTTACGATCCTTTAAACTCTCCTCAAGCTCTGTCTCCACCTCTACCAATCTGGTGCGCGCCTGAGCAGCGGCCCGTTTGGCAGTGACATACCGCCGTTCTAGACGTCGAGCCTCGGCGCGTTCAGTCTTGGATAGTTTTAGATCACTTAGCCGTTGCTCTTTGAAGTCGAATCGCAGATGAAGGTTTCGCGAAAATCTAAGACGACGGACTATGGACCGGTATCCAGGTTTCTCGAGACGAAGTCTAGCTCGATCACCCTGCGGCATTTTTACGTCATAAAGCGGCGTTTGGCCCACATAACGTTCTCCCAAAAATGCACTTGCGCTATCGGGAACCGTCTCAACATTCAAATGTACAGCTGGTTGTAAAGAAATCGGTTCGAGCACCTGAAGCCACTCTTCCCCTATTTCGACAACTCTCTCCGCGGCAATATGGTTGTCCAATTCCACTTGAATGTGTACTCGAGCCCCCACCATGAGCTGTGGGACATCAATGGGAGTCTTTCCTGCGACACTCTGCCCATTGATACGCACTCGAGCACCTCGGGGCTCAGTCATTACTCGAATGGTACGTACGGGAGTCAATGAGAAAAAGATCGTCTCGGCCTGAGCAGTCTGTATTTCTATAGTTCTATCTACGGGTTCAGTAATGTATCCATTTCTACGGACAGATACAGTAAGAATAGTTCCAGGCTCATATTCCATCAATGGCGATGGTGTGATCAAATCTATATCTTCTCCGTTTATACTTATGATCCCACCGCTAGGCTCACTCATGATTGAGATCAAGCCTGGGGTAGATACTAGCGATGGTTGCATCAAGAAAAATAGCATACCCATGCCCAATACACAGACTCCACCCAGAATAACCGCAAGGCGGCGCCTAGCGCTTAACAATACCCATCCGCGATCTGAATCCTCAGGTGTAAATAATTCCATGGGCAGCGTCATCGATATCGCTTGCCCGTCATTCGGGCGAGAGCGATTTGCTCGAGGAGCCGTTGAGGTAATGGATGGCAATTTCAACAACGGTGCGGAACCGACCCGAGATCGGGAACTCAGAGTAGTATTATGAACTTGCTCAATATTCCGGCCGCTTTTGGGAGACAAAAACAGCGAACTATCATCCCTGGGAAACTCCAGGGCATCCCCCCAAGAACCATGACCAAGCTCGTCTTTAGCATGCTTCCGGCTAATAGGAGTCACTGTGCGACGGCCATCTCCGGTTAACACACCCTCTGGCTGGTCTTCACCTGATTTTCGGGACACCACAGAATTACCTAACCGCGGCAGCACCAATAGGTCTACCAAGCTATTGCAAGGCTTGACGCCACCACGAGCAACAAGGGAACTCCAATTGATGGACGATGTCTTTGCGCTCCTCGCCGAAACGGATGTGGAGCGATGTATGCTGTTGACCGATACAGCGAGTGGCCTACAAGCCATTTTGGTCCTCGACGATTTAACCCTTGGGCCGGCAGCCGGGGGGGTGCGCACCGCCAAGTACCCCAATTTTGCGAGCGCTCTTCGGGAAGCCCAGCAACTGGCTCGGGCCATGACCCACAAGTGTGCTCTCGCAGACATAGGCGCAGGCGGCGGCAAAATTGTGGTCATCGACCATGATGCCCTAATACGCGAAGCCGCCTTTGAGGCCCTAGGAAGCCACCTCGAAAATCTCGAGGGCCTTTTTCGTACCTCTGGGGACTACGGGACCACCCAACGAGATCTTCGAGCCATGGCACGAAAGACTCGATACGTTCAGTCCGATGGTGAGCATCTCGTCGCCTCAGTGGGTCAAAGCGTCCTTAGGTGCATCGAAGCCATTCAACAATTTCGGGGGGCGCCAGCTCGCGTTGATGGACTCAAGGTCGCAATTCAGGGTTGTGGTTCAGTCGGCGCATCCGTTGCCCGTGCTCTTGCCAGCCAGGGCGCAAACCTGATCGTCAGTGACATCAATAAAGAACGGGCGAAGGCTGTGGCTACCGAATCGGGGGCCACAATAGTTGATCCGGAAGATATTATTCACATCGAAGCTGATGTCTTAGCCCCTTGCGCTATCGGTGGGTGGCTCAACGAAAATATTGCTGAGGAGTTAGCAGCCCGCGCGGTTTGTGGACCCGCTAACAATGTCCTTACCAACGTCGCAGCTGCAGAGCGTCTTCAGGCTCGAGGCATCATCCACGTACCCGACGCTATAAGCTCTGCAGGTGCGGTCATTGAGGGGATCGGGCGCGCCGTGATGGGACTACCGGATCGGACACCGCTCATCGACCACCTCGGACGCACCGCCCTGACGGTTCTCCGAAACGCCAGGGAAAAGGGAATCACACCCTACGAAGCCGCGGAGGCTCTAGCTCAGGCTCGTCTGGCCCTGGCGCGCTGAGCACGAGGCAGCTCACTGGTTCGCAGTGAGCTGCCTCCCAAGATGATCAATAATATTCAAGGTCTTCGCTAAGTCTGTTTCCGTGACTTCGGGGTTCATGATCAACAACCGAAAAAAATTTGGCAGTTCATCCAAGGGTTGATAACCGAGCATCGTACTGCCTTCCCGCTGCATCGCATCCTTAATAAGCGGTGTAAGGGCATGCAAGCGGGCGTACTGTCCTCGCGTTAAAGCATCATACCTCAACGGGCGAAGCTCTTGAGGAACCCACCAAAACCCTACATTGGCAAACGTTCTTGGATGGGCAAGGGTGAACGAGGGATGAGCATGAATCATGTGTTCGAATTGCTCCGCTAAAGTTACAGCTCGTTCGATACGCTCCTTAAACCACATCTCTCCCCGGAGTTTCCAGGTTAACCACAGCTTGAGCCCATCCGAGCGACGCCCACACATCAACGTAAGGTCCCCCAGATCCACCTCAGAATGATTCTTGTCGGATTGAAATATATAGTTGGCCTGCGTAGCAAAGGCGTCTCGAAGTAAAGACGAACCTTGGATAAGTAACACCGAGCATTGCTGGGTGATCCCCATCATCTTATGAGGATTCCACGACAAGGATTGAGCCCGCGAGGAGCCGTCCATAAGCCTTCGGAGTTTATCCGAAAACAATACTGTGCCTCCATAACACGCATCTACATGCATCCACATACCTTCAGCGGTAGCGAGATCGGCAATGTCTTGTATGGGATCAAACCCTCCAGTCACCGTGGTTCCAGCGGTTGCGTTCACAAAGAATGGCACGAGACCGGCATTCCGACTTGCCTGAATCGCAGCCTTGAGCTCGCTAAGGAGCATGCTTCCACGCGTATCACACGGAACTTTATAGACGTTCTCACGCCCTAGACCGAGCATGACCGCCGCTTTTTCTATCGAATAGTGACTATGCACTGAGGTAAAGATGGCCAAGGGACACGGTGCATACATGCCCTTTCTTAATGTTTCCGGTCTACACCAGGTTCGTGCAATATGTATTGCCCAAAGGTTTGAGGTCGCCCCCCCGGGAGTAAACAAACCGTGTGCACCAGGTTGAAGCTGGGGACCATCTTCCGGCTCTGACATTCCCGACAGCTGTGACATCCGTGCCAAGAGCTCATTTTCCATCAGCGTAAATACCGGTGCCATCTCGTACGTCGCAGCGGTGGTATTAAGTAGCGTAGTCAACCAATCCCCGAGGATGGCTACCGGATCCGCACCGGCCCAATTTTGATTAAAAAAGCGCGGATGAGAGGCATTCACCGCATACTTTAGGACTGTCTCCAACGCCTGTAACATAAGCTCAGCCGGTCGTCCGGCCTCCCCTTTTCGGATGGGCAGTTCTACATGCTCAGAGAAAATTGCGTGGAGATCACTAGGTGAAGCATAGCGAACCACCGGCTCATTTTGTGTCCGTCCCTCCACTAAGAGGGCGGCAAGGCGTTGACTGGCTATTTCCAACCAGCGTCGGACTTCCGGATCATCTCGATAAGCACCCAAGGACGGAGGCAACACAGAATTCATGATAACTCCGGCCACGGAACAACGCGCAGTGTCGCGAAACTAGCGACCAGCCTTAAGCAACAAAAGGGCAGGAAGTGTTAGTACGCCGGCACACACACAAGTCACTTCGCTGATCGCCATGGCCGCACCGAAAGAATTGAGCGCACTATTTGTCGAGGTATACAAGGAAATATAACCAATGATGGTGGTTAGACTACAGAGCACAACTGCTCCTCCCGTACCATCAACCGCCGCTTGTATCGCAGCCCACCGATTTTCACCGTACCGCCGCCGTTCGTCCACATAACGACGCATCACGTTGACACCATAGTCAACGCCATTGCCGAATGTAATTGGAAACGCAACGAAGTTTAGAAAGTTAAGTTTAATACCCCCTAATGCCATAAAAGCACCCATCCAGAGAATACCAAGCAGCAGTGTACCTAGGGTAAATAGACGCTCACCCCATCGCCTAAAGGTTAGCACTAGCAAAAAGATAGTTGCCGTAAGAGCAGCCCCCACGGCCAATGGCCCATCCACCCAAATTGCCTGAAGCAAATCCGCAAAAACAGGAGGTTGTCCAGCGATCGCAGGACGCTCGCCGTTCAACAACCGCACTGAGCGCACCGCGTCGGCCCACTCTACAAGATATTTCCCATCCCAATTGTTTCGGCCTGGATAATGCTCAACAAAAATAATCTTTCCCAAGGTCCCGTCCGTCTCAGCGAAGTACTGAGCGATTGACCCCGGAAGATCTTTGGGCGTGAGAGTTTTGAGCTCATCAGGCAATCGGTTGTCCTCGAGCCGTTTTTTGTCCTCCGCTTCAGCATGCTTCGCCAACTTCGGCACTATTTCCTGAATCTCCTCTAGGATTTCCAGCTTGTCTTCCTGTTCCTCAGGCAAAAGATCCCACACCGTACGTACCGCTCCAAACGCTGTACTCGATGTTTCGCTTCGGTACCGATCGAGTTGATTGGTCACAAAAGGTACATCCGCCACGCTGGGGACCAGTATGGCTATCGCAGAACCGGTGGTAGTCTCATCCACAATTTCGGACTGGCGATCGTTCACCCACTGGGTCCTGCTCCCGACCGGACGACGCGATTGAAGGTTCCGAAAGTCGTATTCCATGGGATTGGACCGAATCGCAAAACCTACCACCACGAGACTCACAGCAGCGAGCAACATAGAGACTAATACTGTGAGCCTCGGGCTCTTTGCGATCAGCCCAGAGAAAAATCTCCCGTAGCTGAAGCCACGGATCTCAGCGGAACTTCCGTGCTCTTGGTCGACCAGCGCTTGAGGTCTCAGCCTCTCGAAAACAACCACCAGCGAGGGCAACAGCGTATAGGCGGTCAGCCAGCACAACACCATTCCTACTCCGCCGATAATGCCAAAATCTCTAAAACCCCGAAAATCGGTCATCACCAACGACACATATGCCAACCCAGCAGCAGTACTCGCCGTAAGCGTTGCCGCCCAGGTAAGCCAATGTGTCTCTTGTAGTGCCGCCATCTGTCCTTTTCCTTGACGGCGTAGCTCAAAGTATCTCGCCAACCAAATAATATTAGGATTGATACCATTGCCAAGCACAATACTTGAGAGAAAGGCGCTGGAGGCATTTAAATAGTCTACAGTCAGTTCTGCGACCGCAAATGTAATCAACAAAGGGGGAACCATAGATAGTCCCAACACAATCAATGCTAATACTTGCCCAAAGAAAACATACAGAATAACCAGCACCATAACCACAGTTATCACCGTTGCCCAAATAACCGCTTGAGTCAGTGCTTGTTGCTCTTCGTGGATATCCATGAGTTCTCCACCAAAGAACACATGCAAGCCATCTTTGACATGTGACTCTTCAAGCTCAGCGCTTTCCGCCCGGAGAGCCGAAAGGAGCCGATCAACTTCAGCTGTCTCTCCGCCTTTAATAGTAGTCCGCACAAAAAAGACCACAAGCGGCAGCTCGGGATGCTCAAAGTATCCACCTGGAAACTGTGCTACCTTGTCCCGCGCCTCTGCCGCTTTTGCATCCAGTCGGTTCATCACCGCTGCTGGGTCAGGAGGAACACCATCATCATCGCTGAGATCCACGTACAGTGGGTTTGCACGCCCTAATTCGTAAGAAAGACGATCGGAGAGAACATCTCGGACTTCTTCAAGATCTTCAAGATTGGCGTACAAATGGCGATGCTTTTCAACAAACTGTGTGAACTCGCTAACATTCCAGTCGACCGAACTGATACTCGCCAGAGGATGGGTTGCCAACCTTTGAGCGAACTCATAGACCGCCGCACGAGCTATGGTATTCGTGTTCGCTTCAACCGCTATCGTTAAGGTCGCCTGACGACCGAACCGCTCCTGAATCTCATTGAGATCTTGAACGCTCGGCTTGTTCTCCGGCAGCAAAGCGGTGAAGTCACCATTGAGGCTCAGTTCCAAGACTAACGGGATCGCAAGTAACCCCATAGTGAAAGCCGCGCATACTATACGGAGTGGGTGGGAAATCTGTGCATCAACCAGGCGACTCCATACGCCGCGGAGGCTCAACTCCATTCGCATGCTCTTAATCTCCTTCGGCGAGAGTAGAAATTTTCTGCTCTTCGGCTTCTGATCGCCCTCCGCCCGTCCCCGAGAGCAACGCCATTGCAGCAATGGTATATTGGGTGAGTCGGGCCACTAATGCGATGGCGATCGCGCGAGCAAAATCGTCTGAAAGCCCCAGGACTGGTGCAAAAACTCTGTAAAAAGTTTCAGTGATACCAACCGCATTCGGGACCATTTCTCCCATACCCGCCCCCACCAAATGGATACCTTGGGCGACAAAAGCGGACGGCACGGTCAGCTGACCACCAATTGCGAGAAGAATTATCCCGTACTGTAGCGCTTGAATAATTCTTCCCAAAGATGTCCACCACAAAGCCCAACCGGGCCACATACGCGCAGGCTGAGCCGCATCCAAAGCCTCGGCATAAGGCTGAACAAAGGGCAACCATCGAGCCAATTTCGCTCCGAGTGCCGAACGTGAGGAGAGAAACAACATACCGGTCCCCAGAGCCCCAGTAGCAAGGCCGTTCAGAACCAGTAACCAGGCCAGGCTATGAAAAACCCCCACCCCTGAAACAACAGCAATCCAGCACGGGACCGAGATCACGGTATTTGCGAGGAGGGTTACGCCTTGTAGTTGGGCAGCAGCAGTCGCCGCATGAAGCCCGACGTACCGAGATAACTGAGCCGCCCTCATGACTTCCCCACCGGCACGTCCGGCCGGCAAGAGAACCATCACTCCGTAAGCGACCGTAGCGCTCCGTATCCACACCCTCCAAGGTATTCGTTCTCCGCCGTGCTCTCTGAGCAAAAACCGCAGACCAACCGCATCCATAGAGATCCAAGCCACTTCAAGAAGGAATATCAGGGGAAGCCACGGCGCAGCCCGTACCATCACTTCGAGCACCTGCTCTGGCCCAGACTCACGAATCAAGAAAACTACCGCGATTGCTCCGAACCCAAGGAGCAACCAGCGACCATACTTTTGGAGAAGACTAACCAGTCTACCCCGTGCCCCAGGATAGGACATCAGGCTTAAGCAACCGTCCCACGGAGTGACCGAAGGAGGTCACGCCCGGCATCATCTACGATCCGCGGAAACTTCGTCTGGACGCTAGTGCGACCAGATTCACGCATAAAACGTTCAACGGAGCCGCGAGGTAGGACGATCAGTTCCGGCGGCAGAATGGCCGCGTCCTTCGAGCGGTGTTCACGGTAGACACGATTTTCCACACAGAGACCCTCGTCGAACGCACGAGCAAAGGCAGCTGGATCCGGTGGAACATCACTTTCAAACTCAGCAAACAACAAATAACGCGACTTTGCTGTCCCTTCGACTCCAACATCTGCACCCGCCGCATAATCCACGGTCGTAACTGCAAACTGCCCAAGCGCATGATCCATAGCTCGTTGAACTTCCACATGGGTGGTCAATTCTTGGGTCGTGCTCAAGCACCCAGACAAGCGTCCGGCAAACTCGATTCGAGGGGGAGAAACGCTCGGGAACCGCACAATATCACCGAGTTTATAGGAATAGAGTCCCGAACACGTGGACACCAAGATCGCGTAGTTGACCCCCGGTTGGACATCCCAAAGGGGCAACCGAGTGGGCCGGGGCGCATCCAATTCATCAACGGGGACAAACTCAAAGAATACTCCACGGTCAGGAATCATCAACATCCCAGGCTGACCCGAGTGGTCCGAAACCGCAAGCAGACCACCCTCTGTGGCGTTATAGGTATCCACAAGGACCAAGTCTTCGCGACCGACCCGTTCTCGTATCACCGGAAGATATGGCTCTGCAGCGACCCCGCCACCTATCAAAAATCTAAGATTTGGCCACAAATCCGAAACATTCCGTACCCGGCGGCCCCGGCGATAAGCCACCTCTAGGAGTTTATCGAACAGCAACGAAAACCAGCAGGTTGTCCCCGTAATCGTACGCACATCGTAGTCGAGATATTGCTCAGCGATCATCGTCAGTTTTTTGTCATAGTCTGACTCCAGCTGCGCCGGACCGTGAGGAATGTACAAAGGCCGAGCCAGCATAGGCACCTTCGTAAACATCAACGCTGGGTTGCACGTCACCTTGACCGCCCCCTGGTCCTTCATAGTCGTGGGGGGCAACAGACCCAAGGTATAACCCGTGGCAAAACGATCATCTTTGGCCCAAAACAGATAACGAAATAGCGCATCCGTTCCCATAGCCCGCTGATATCTAATCTGGCGTTCAGTTATAGGTAGAAACTTTGATCGTCCCTGATTGGAACTTCCTGATGAGTTGCCAAAGTATGGCACAAACTCGGGCACCAATAGATTTTTCTCTCCGGCCATCATTCGCTCAATAGCGGGGAAAAAACTATCGTAGTCACCGATCGGCACCCTGTCCGTCCAGTCAGAATAGGTCCTTATTTCACGAAAACCATGAAGGCGACCAAACTCTGTGCCAGCTGCATGACGCGCCAATCGCCGCATCTGCCCAAGCTGGGTGGTCTGAATTTGCTCAAGCGCCCGGTCCCACGCCGGAATTCGTATCCGAGCCGCCGCAAGCAGTCCCTGTGCAACCCATTTGGGATAAGGGGATGGCTTGACAAAACGGACTGACGTTGATAGCGGGGGCCGCCTGATGCTGGACGTGGCGCTGTACGAAACCATCTTCGGCCGTCGCTTAGCCTTCGCCACGTTAGATGGCTAGCGTTTTTCGCGTGCTGTGCGCGGCTTCAAGGATTAAAACCCATTTACCATCAGGGTTCGAATCAGGTGACCCACACCACTGAGCCCCACGATCACCAGCATAGGCGATACGTCCAATCCCCCCAACGACTCAGGAGAAATAAGCGCGCGAAGCGGCCTACACAGCGGTTCGGTCAGCGCGTGGGTGATGTTCCGAGGGAAAGCCTCTGCGTTTGGGACTACCCACGAAAGGATAACCTCCATCACCATCACCATACTCAACACTCGCAACAGTAAGAGTACAAACTCCATAGCTACCATCTCGGCACTATACCTCGTTAGCCAAACAACCGCCATCTATTCGACATAAACTGAGGACATGTCTTCATCACCGGCCCTTGTCTCCTACCCTGTCCCTGATTCAAACGAATATCCGACTGCTTACTTACAAGAGCCCCCCTCGTGAATCGAGTGGCGCAACACAAACAAACGGCGAAACGGGTCGCTGAACTCGACTAGGAACTATTACGAAGGCCTGCAGTGCCTGAATGTTCGGCTGCGTCCTCTAGGCTCGGTTCGCTTTCCCATATTCAGCACGGTAACGCGGGGGTTTGCAGTGCGGTATCGAGGACTTCCGCCATGGTATCAACCAAGACCACCTCAAGGTCATTCCTGACGTCGTCAGGAACATCTGCCAAGTCAGGCTCATTAGCCCTCGGGAGAATTACTCGCTTGAGCCCACGCGCGTGCGCAGCAAGGACCTTAGACTTAATCCCTCCCACTGCTAACACCCGACCTCGAAGGGATACTTCTCCGGTCATCGCCAAATCTGAGGCAACGGGACGTCCCGACAACAACGAAGCCAGGGCGGTGAACATTGTAACCCCTGCCGACGGACCATCTTTTGGGGTCGCACCAGCGGGAACGTGGACATGAACATCCCGGTGTTCAGCCACATCGGGGGGTATCTCCAGATTCACCGCATTCGATAGTACGTAGGTTAGAGCTGCATGTGCAGACTCTTTCATCACCTCCCCTAGTTGGCCCGTAAGTCGAAGCTTTCCGTTGCCGGGCAAGTCTGAAGCTTCGACGTATAGAATGTCACCACCGGTGGGAGTCCAGGCTAGGCCGGTGGCAATCCCTGGTCTAGCGAGACCTTCATGCCCTTCGGATCGAAAACGGCGGCGCCCAATGTATGCTTCAAGGAGCTCCGACTCAATCCTCATCGCTGATATCAATTCACCCTTCGCCTTTTTCACCGCAGCGGCCCGGAATATTTTACCCACCGTCCGCTGTAATTGACGAACACCTGCCTCTCGGGTCCACCCGGCAATAACGGCGTCTAGGGTATCATCCGATATTTCGACATCTGTTACGTCGACCCCCGCATTGCGAGCCAGTTTAGGAAGTACATAAGTTCGAGCGATCACTCGCTTCTCCAATTGTGTATACCCCTCCACTTCCACCACTTCCATCCGGTCCAACAACGCGGCCGGAATGGTTGATAGATCATTAGCAGTAGCAATAAATAGCGCCTTCGAAAGGTCGAAAGGTACTTCGAGATAGTGGTCGGTAAACGCGTGGTTTTGCTCCGGATCCAACACCTCTAATAATGCTGCAGACGGATCTCCATGATACCCGCTGCCAAGTTTATCAACCTCATCGAGCAGAATAATGGGATCTCGTACTTGTTGCCTACGTAAGCCTGCAACCACCCGTCCTGGCCGAGCACCCACATAAGTGCGCCGATGACCACGGATCTCTGCCTCGTCCCGGAGTCCACCAAGCGCAATCCTCACCAGTTTCCGACCAGTTGCCGCAGCGATCGCTTCTGCAATCGAGGTTTTACCAACCCCTGGCGGCCCCACGAGTAAAAGAACATCCGCACGCCCCTCCCCGTCTAAGGTCCGTACTGCAAGGTGTTGCACCACCTGCTTTTTTACTTCCGCAAGACCAAAATGGCTTTCGCCAAGCTTTGCCTCCACCTCAAGCAAACTGGCTTGCCCCACCGAGGACCGCTCCCAAGGAAGATCGGAAATCCATTCCAACCAATCGATAGATACCGTTCGCTCCGCACTCCCTTGGGGCACACGACGCACTCGTTTGAGCTCTCGATCAACACTTCTACGAACCGGCGGAGGCAGAGGTTGGTCAGCAAGCTTCGTGGTGAGGAGCTCGATCTCATCTTCTTCCCCTTCCCCAAGTTCTTGCTGGATGGCCTCCATCTGTTTGCGTAGGATAGCTTTGCGCTCTACTCCCCGAACATCGTTGGATACTCGCTCTTGGATGTTCTTTTGAGCGTCCAGTATCTCTTCCATCACTACCAACTGAGCCAGTACCTTTTCGACTCGAACCTTCGGCTCCGTCGTCAGCAGAATGTCGCGTTTCCACTCAGCGGGAGCTTCCATAACTGCAGCCACCACATCCGCGAGCTCATGCGGATGATCGAGGATCTGGATCAAGTGTCGTATATGACCAGGCACCTGAGCCTTTTCCGCCACTCGCTCAACAGACGTCTGCAACTCTCGTTGCAAAGCTAGCCACTCAACATCCTCGCTCCATACCTCATCTACGGGTACCCACCTAACCTGAAGAAAGGGTGTCTCTTGCGTTATCTCCTCTATCCGCACCCTTGCTTTACCTTCGAAAACTTGGGCTCGACGCCCAGGCTCGGTGACTAAGGGCTCTCCAACTTTGGCAAGAATCCCGATGGTCAGGAGACGATCAGGAACAACAACTTCATCAGTATCAGTTTGAATGGCTACGATCAGCCATCCATCATGCTCTGCCGCGGCTTCTAGCGCAGCAAGGGACACCGCTCGAGCTACGTTAAACGGCGCCCCAACTCCAGGCAGCAACATCCCCTGCCGAAGAGGTACAACCGGCAACTCCGATGAGATCGTGTCCGGAATATCTAGTTCCTGGGAATACTTGGCCACATCGCCTCCATCCGCAGGTACAAACCCGCGGTGGAGGAACGCTAGGCACCCAAGGTACCGGGGTCAAATAGGCTGCCTCTAAGGACACACCTTCACCATTGAGAAGGGTCCTTACTCAGGCTCCGGTATACTGCAGAAATCACTTGGGTTGAACCCAAGTTCCTGCTGCTACGCCGGGCTATGCCCCGCTGCGCGACCACTTGGTGATTCTTACAGAATCGCTTCAAGTGGTCTTTGCTGTAGAGGGTGTATTTGCTGACTCTGGCCACTGATTATGGCAGCCGAAACGCATCAGATATGTACATCCATAACTTGGAAGATGCTTTGCCAGGAACTACGAACGACGGCCTAATATTAACTTCGTCCGGCAGTTTCATCGAAGGCCGCACCACATCAACCGCCATGGTGGACGTTGTAGTGGTCGGCAATACCGGGAAACGCAACAGCCCAACCAGCTTGGTTTCTTCTTCTTCCGCAACAGCCCAGACCGAACCATACAAAATATAAGGCTTATCCAGAGAATGAGGGACCGTCAGTGTCAACACTGATGAGGCCACATCCAGCTCTGCAGAGATACCTTCGATGGGTTTCAGCAATGCTGCCGCCACCTCTGGGTCTTCGTCCGGAATGTCCACAAGAAACTTGGCGAACTGGGAGGCATAGAATAAATTACGGGGTTCTACCTCTAGAACCCGTTGCTGTAACTGAATAGCCTCCTCATGACGCCCCACACGAAATAGGGTTGCTGCTAAAACAGAGCGGTACTCTCGGCGGGCTGAAGCGCGTGTCTCGAGGCCTACCGCTCGTTCCGCGGCCTCAACGGCCAGCTGCTCTCGGTCATTCACCACTTCTTCAGTGGACAGAGCGATCCCCATCGCATAGCGACTCAGGACCTCTGGATTGTGCATGTGGGCTACCACAATACGCTCAAAGGCCAATCCTCGGCCCTTAAGGTCCTCAAGCGCCCACGCACCCGCGCCCACATGAAGACTTAGCAGCACAAGGGAGACCGCACTTATCCACCGAGGACTATGGACCAACGGCAACTCCGGATCGCGGTCCGTAACCATAGCCGCCACCCCCGCACCAGTAAGAAGGCCAAACAAGACCCCTGGGATGGAAATGCCATACACCGACAAGCGGTAATCAGAGACCAATCCCCAGATAGCCCCCACCAGTGAAAATCCATGGATCGACAGAACGATCAATGACAGCAAAATAAGCCACATCCACCACTGACGATTGAGGCGAAAACCCATCGGCATCCGTCGGTGATAGCGTTGAGCCGTAAATGCGAGGGTGCCGATAAGTCCGGCCACCGGGATAACTGCCCCGGCGTGCATCGGCGAACCTGGGTAGTATGCCGCCATCAATCCCCCCACTAACGACGAACCAAGGATCGAAAGAGCGGCCGTGCCATGACCAAGCAAACGCTCCACAAGCGAACCAAGGATAAACACTCCGGGTATCACAAGTAGCGGCTGAAGCTGCCAAGTGTGATGCACCCAATTCGCGGTTAGGGCCAGGTACGGGCCCGCAGCATCCACGAGCTCTGGGGACACAGCTCCCAACGAAGCAACATCCAGCACTCCAACCAAGCACCCAGTTGTCACCAGATACACATGGATACTGACCAGGACGGCTACCACAGCCCACGTAACAACAGGTAAGCGCGCAAAAGCAAAACCGCAACGATGTGCTTGGTGGTCCAGCATATCCAATCGTCGGTGCCCATCGGCCGCTTCTTCAACAATACGACGCCGAATCGACTCAACCAGCCGCTCGGGATCACCGGAACGAAACAGATGTAGGGGAAAGACAAAATCTCGATCTTCGGTGGCAATAAATACAAAACCAGAGAGAGGTTGGCGGTGAACAAAGAGCCCGTGGATGTGGCGAAAACGCACCGCCAAAAGCGTTGTGTCCGCAAACGGAATGTGGACTCGGTCTGGCAATACCTCAATAGACATCGGCAACCGACGACGCCCCGACGTTGCAAAAACGCCGGAGAGAAAGGTCACAAACGTCGTAAGAAGCAGCAACCGGACTAGACCGTCTTGAGCCAACAACGAGTTGGCGTTCAAAATAGCCACCAACCCCACCGCAGTGACAATGCTTACATAAAACCGAAAGCCAAACACCGGCGGGACCCGCAACGAATAACGTTCTGTCTGGTCGGAGTCCGACGAGCGGTGATGATTGATAGGTGGGTCTTCGCTCATAAGATCAATGAGACATTAGTCGTCCCCAATTCGGTTGGCAGCTTCTATCCGCTCCTACTCACTCGAGCCGCACTTCTCGCCATGTTCCACGCAGCCACAAATTTGCAAGAATGAACGATTGTAGCACCCTATAGGCAATTTGAGCTAACCAAAGTGTCAGCAGACTTGCACTACATACCATTCCCAACCAGTAGGCAAGCGGCAAAAATAGACACCACTGCAACACCAAAGAGACCCGTAAAACGAGTCCAGGGGAGCCTGTTCCTGCCAAAGCATTCTGAAATACGAGGCCCATCACCTCAAAGGGAATACCCAAACAATAGCAGCGAAGTAGGGTCACCCCAAGAGCGCGAGTCAATGGATCCTTAATGAAGAAGCCTACGATAACATCGGCATAAGCAATTAAGGCCGGTGCCACGACGAGCAACATCCCCATCGCCACACCGGCCACTTCAACCCCCCAGCGCGTGGCCTCCTCAAGCTCCTTCCGTCCTAAGGCTTGACCTGCCAACGTTCCTGCTGCCTGCCCAAAAGCCAACCCAGGAAGTACAACAATGAGCGTCAAGTTATTGATGACGTGAGTCGCAGCAGCTTCGCGAGTACCCAGTTGGGTGATGATCCAAAAAAATGTCGCCAGCCCGAGAGAGAAGCTGACCTTATGAACACATGACGGCACCAGCAACCGAAGCAGGGTAAGTAACGTTGAGCCCTTGGGAACCACGAGCACCATTTCATCGGGAGCCACCCAGCGAAACCGTAGGACTATGTAGGCTATAGAACCGATGTAGGTCGCAATACAGCTCGCAAGTCCGGCACCAAAGGTTCCCATCGGCGGGAATCCCAACCATCCGTAAATAAAGACACCATTAAGGCAAATATTGGAGACGTGCGTCAGTAATATCGTATTCAGATAGATTGTGGGCTTGCCGATGGCATTCCAATATCCACGAAAGGCAAAGTTTACGCCCATGGCAGCGATGCATGGACCACGAGCCCGGAAATAAGCAGAGCCCAGTTGAGCCACTTCTTCATCAGGGCTCAGCACAGCAAAGATATCTCCGGCAGACATCACCATCATGGCCCCCATGGGTAAACCCCAAGAAAGCGCAATCAGTACCGCTCCATTAAGAGGCTCGGCCAGGTCTCGACTTCGCCCCTGCCCCCATCGACGAGCGACCATAGACTGTACACCAGACGACAAACCAATTCCGCTTGACGAAGCCACAAAAAAGACCAGCGCCCCTAATCCTACGGCAGCTAAGGCCGAGTCTCCCAAGCTCCCGACCATCGCTGTATCCACCACATTCAAGATATTTTGCGATATGACAGCACCTACGATCGGCAACCCCAAAGATAGAATGGTGGATAAGCGCTGAACCCATGTTTGCCTGCGCATCACCCGTTGATTACCTCCGCCACTATCGTCCACAAGGGTGCGTACTAGATATTTCCCGCAGGCGCTTGCACGTAACACCCAAGACGTCCACTCTATTGAGCGAAGGCCGCAAAATGTCGTTGATTTCCCACGAGTCAAATCCGTCACAACCACCACTACGCATTCTGGTAGTTGATGACGACGACGCAGTTCGTGGGGTCATTAAACGAGTGCTGGAACGCCTAGGACATCAAGTTGAAGCTTGCGCTTCCGCATCTGAAGCCGAAGCTCGGTGTAATTGCTCCACCGACGTGGCCATGATCGATCTTCACCTAGGGGACAATGGCGAAGATGGCTGGGCCGTTCTCGAGAGGTGTAAGCTCCGTTACCCAAAAACCTGTTTCATACTCACATCTGGTGCTCGACCGGATCTGCCCCACCCCGCACATGGTGGCCCGCTTTTCCTTCGTAAACCATTCTCCCGGGCCGAATTGGTCAATCTACTCGAAACAGTACGCGCCAAACTTGCCAACCAAACCTCCCTATTATAGGGCCCCTGTAATCAGTCGTCGGCCGCGGGCCTATTTGAAACCAGCGAGACGGCTTCACCAACCTACCCTCACCGCGCTCAGTCCCCCTCGTTAGCACTGCGTTATCCAGTGGAAGTAGCCTGACGCGGGCGCCAACCTGATATAAGACAACACCAATGCGCACGTTGCGAGCAACTTTGGTGTTGCTCTTCCTAGCGGTCAGCGGGGCTGCGGGGGGGTACATATGGTTCGATAGTGCTCTTCACGCCGCCGGGCCTGGAGGTAAAGCTCGACTGATAGAGATCCCCCAAGGCGCCTCCAAAACTCGGGTCGCGAAGATTCTCGTCGACCAAGGTCTCGTGCAGCACCCTTGGGCCTTGGAACTCTGGTTACGCATTCATGCCGATCTTCCATCCCCAAAGGCGGGACGACATCTCATTGACCCTCAAATGCCGTTCCCCCGAGTCTTCCAGACTCTCGCAAACACGCCCATAACCGAGGATCTGTCCATCACTTTGGTTGAAGGATGGCGTTTGAGTGAAGCCGATGAGTTTCTTGCTCAAAAAGAGTTAATCGAGCCCGGTGAGTACCTCGAAGCCGCGTCTAACGCATCAGCATATACCATTGGCTTTCCTACCGAGGGCTCAACGCTGGCTGGCTATCTCCTCCCGGATACATACCGAGTACGCCCTGGAAAGCTGAAGGTGGGCAGCCTAATCCAGCGTCAGCTTGATGCATTCGCCCAACGTTTTTACATTCCCCACCAAGCAGAGATTCAAAAGAGCGGCAGACGTTTGCGTGTCTTAGTGATCATGGCCTCACTCCTAGAACGGGAAGAACCCAAACCAGAAGTACGCCCCTTGGTCGCGGGCGTACTCTATAACCGCCTCGATGCCCACAACCCCCTAGGCGTTGACGCTACCAGCCGGTACACCCTGGCCAACTGGAACGATCGCAAATCATTCTTACGTAAACTGCGAGATCCTACCGATCCCTGGAATACCCGTCTTAAAGCCGGTCTCCCTCCCGGCCCAATCGGTGCTCCTAGTTTGAGTAGTCTCGTCTCCGCCCTACACCCTAAGCGCACGAAGAACTGGTATTACCTACACGATAAGCAGCAGAGGATTCATTTCTCCCGAACTGCCGCAGAACATGAGGCTAAGAGAAAAAAGTACAACGTGTGGTAGTAGGAAACATGCGATGGCCAATCATACCTCTCATGGTCGGTCTTTTGGGTTGCCCTCTTGCTGCTCAATCCCCTCTGGTTGATCACAATAAAAAGCCTAATCTTCTTCCGACCTCTTCCCCTCAGACCCCCACGAACCCATCTGGCACCTTGCCCGTTAGAACAAGCACGTCAATACAATGGGGTCCCTCATTCGTACAGACCGCCGCCGGTACCACCGAAAACGTGGAACTGAAGCTACTTCTCACCGAGCACTGGCGTCACAAATTAGAGAATTACCCTTTGTTTGCGACCCAAGTCGGGTTTCGAATGCTTGACGACCAACTTACAGACAACCGAATGGCCGGTCATATCCAGCGTAGAGACGCTACCAAACATTTCTTAGATCAAGCTCTGGGCATTCAGTCTTCCTCCCTCAACACCACAGACACCACCACTCTCTCGCTCCTGATCGAGTCGCTTCATTCCGATGTAGCTACTTTTGACTGTCAATTCTTCACTTGGCTGGTTGCAGCTCGGGGCAACCCAGTTACCACTTGGAACTATCTTCCTGAGCTGCACTCAATAACACAAGCTATTGACTTCAAAAGACTTATCAAAAGATATAAGGGTATATCTTTATCTATTGATAACGAAGTTGCCAACCTCAAGTTAGGTGCCGAAAGAGGCCTACTAGCCACCGCGGAATCCACTCGCCGCGTCATTAAGATGGTTACCGACCAGCTCAATGAACCTTTGCAACAATGGCCACTAATGAAACCAACTTTGGTAGCTACTCCTCAAGATGCCCCGGAATCCTTTGATAAAAGTCGAGCACAACTAGCGGACATCGTGCGCACCCAAATACGCCCAGCACTCCTGAGATACCAACAGTTTTTGGCAACCCAGATCCTCCCTCGAGCCCGTCCTGATACTGAGGTAGGTATCGGATCTCTCCCGGGCGGTAAACAGTGTTACCAGCATCTTATTCGACGCTATACTTCCCTGCCCCTCAGTGCCAAAATCATTCATGAAACTGGGTTAAAAGAGATAGACCGTATCGACAATGCGATGCGTCAACTCGGCAGAAAACTCTTTGGTATCAAAAACCGGCAACAGATCCTCAAACATCTACGCACCCATCCCAGCCTCTATTTCACCACCGAAGAAGAGATTGAGACCAAAGCCAAGCAAGCCCTAGCCCGCGCTAGCCAAACAATACCCAAGTATTTTGGTATACTCCCCCAAGAGAAGTGTATCGTCAGACGTGTGCCTAAATATGAAGCACCATACACTACCATCGCGTACTACCGACCACCCACGCCAGGAATCAAACCTGGTGAGTACTTTATAAATGTGTACCAGCCTAAAACTCGTCCGCGCTATGAAGCGGAGGCTCTTGCCTTTCATGAGTCTATTCCAGGGCATCATCTCCAGATCGCCATCAGCTACGAGCGGCCGGCACTTCCAGCTTTTCGAAAGTACATCAATGCCACTGTATTTGTAGAGGGTTGGGCACTCTATACCGAGCAACTTGCGGATGAGATGGGCCTCTATTCTGGGGATCTCGACCGAATGGGTATGTATTCGTATGAAGCCTGGCGAGCGGCGAGACTAGTGGTTGACACTGGTATACACGCGTTCGGATGGAGTCGAGCCCAAGCAAAACAATTCATGACCGAGCACACCGCCCTAGCTGCTAACAACATTGACAACGAAATCGACCGATATATAAACAGTCCTGGCCAGGCTCTCGCTTACAAAACCGGCCAGATGGAAATATCTCGTCTACGCAAAATGGCGGAGACGAAGCTTGGCAAGAATTTCCATCTATCCCGCTTTCATGATGCAGTTCTGGAAAACGGTGCGGTATCTCTTTCCGTACTCCGCAAGCAAATAGACCGATGGGTGAAAGCCTCAAAGAAAGAACAAATGCCTCAATGACTTATCCCGCCCTCCCATGGCACCGTGAGCTTGCAACACACCCACTTCAGTTGGAGCTACGACCAGTTGCCTCCCGGGATGTCTCCGGTCTTCTTATCCTGGACCAGGTACTCGCAGAGGAGGACATGACGTCCGCAGATGGTATTGAATCGGTACCAAGGAACGAGGCAGAAATGCGTATCAAGCTCACACCTTGGTGGCAACACTCGTCCTCAATCGACAAAGGTATCTATCTGGTGGTTGCGGTCTCAGTTCCTTCGGGAACCATTCCGATACTAGCAAGTGGAGAGCTACATCGCTTACCTGTAGCCAAAATGCGCCATGTAGGCGTTCTCTCGGTGGGTGTTCATCCTGAGTTTCGTCGCCGTGGTCTAGGACAAGCCATTGTCGAAGGACTCATTAGTTGGGCCGAAGCCCACAATATAACTCGCATAGAGCTCTATGTTCGTCAGGACAACCACGCGGCCCGAGCACTATACACCAAGCTTGGCTTCACCTTAGAGGGACAGCGTCATCACTCGATTCAATTGCCTAATGGCACCCTGATGGATGACCTTATTATGGCTCGAGTAAGCTCCCTAGTCGCAAGCAGGTAAATAATTATCGACGCTACAATGCCACAGAAGCATCATCAACCGGAGATGAAGCCCCCTTCGTAGTTGCTTCGGCCGGAAGCTGTGGCTGAGATACTTCCAGTGGCAGCGACCTCTCTCGCCCCTCTGAAGCCCCCTTTTTCGGTGAAGGCTTCGGTGGTGTACTGATCTTTGGCAACACTGGAACTTTCCGCCGAACTAAGCTGGGTTTGACCATCGAATTAGACCGAGTTGAGGGATTAACACGAACTCGAGATACATTTCGGTGCCACCGACGCAATACAGACTTCTTGGTTTGCTCAGTACCCAGCAAAATAAGAC
Organism: Myxococcales bacterium; assembly: GCA_019634385.1. Classification (GTDB taxonomy): domain Bacteria; phylum Myxococcota; class Kuafuiibacteriia; order Kuafuiibacteriales; family Kuafuiibacteriaceae; genus JAHQVK01. The sequence goes on from JAHQVK010000050.1 coordinate 118,813, forward strand.
GCATCTGGAGATCTCGGTCAGGTACCACCTCGTCAATATAATCAAGATAGCCGTCAATAGATAAGGTCAACCCCAGAGGATAAGCCGATCGCTCAACATCTACAACGATCGGCGTTTGCCCCCTAGGCAAACCATCCAAGACAACATGAGCCCCACGGGGAACAGTATCCAGCTTTAGGGCCACCGTAGAACGAATAGACGCTGCCTCGAACTCCGGTTCCGCCAAAAGAATTTTTTGTTCCTGGGTGACCGATAGCTTCTCATTGTCAGAAAGCCCCACAATCAGACTCACCAAAAGCACTAATATACCCGCCACCCATAAGTAACCTCGGTAGTGATTGTGGAGCAGCGCGGAGAGCTCAGCCCCCAAAAAAGAAGACGGAACAGAGCAAATCATCGGGCCTGAATCACGGCGGTCAGGAGCCAATGATGAAGAACCAGCTCCTACTGTGGCCTCGTGCCGTAAGCTAGCAGCTCGTGGTGGCTTCGATAAGCAACGAGGCTCAGCACAGTCAGAAAATTGCGGCACTTCCTGAATAAGCGGCTGTGCAATTGGATGTGATGGCTCAATCACCTCAGCGATCGATACCGATTGCTCAGGCGTCTGTTCAAATGCCTCATCCCTAAGAGTTGCCATAGAGGAGGATGAACTCACCAAACTAGGTGAGCTTAGGGGCGCTCGACTATCTGCATCTTCCCCTCGGAGATACGACCCGTTGCTTACCTCGCCGAGGATGGTTGGGCCATCTACATTCTCAAAGGGTAGTGCGTAACCAACCTCCGCACCCTCATCCTCCACCACTTCCACTTCGAAGGATGAATCCAAATCGGATGCGGGAAGAGAGGTCACCTCCTCTCCCTTCCTAATTTTGGTGAGGAGGAGATGCTTTTCTTCGATCCTATCCGCAAACAAACGCCGCATGACCTTCCCCAAACTAACTTCGGGAAGTTTCTCTCCGTTCAGCTCTCTAGCTAAGACCAGCAGATCTCTGCGCATTTCTAGTGCAGTCTGGTATCGTTCTGCAGGCGATTTAGCCAGTGCACGTAGACAAATACGCTCAAGGGCTTGTGGATACTCTGGAATACTCGCGACGGGAGATGGAGCAATATCATGGCATATCGCCTGAAGAGTAAGCATGTCACTCTTCCGTTTAAAAAGTCGACGACAAGTACTTAGCTCATATAAAACAATACCCAAGGAGAATATATCCGAACGACGATCAACCGGGCGCCCCATACATTGCTCCGGTGACATATAAGCGTACTTCCCCTTAACCTGACCGACCTCCGTATGGGATTCACGGTCAGCTGAGACTGCAATGCCAAAATCAAGTATTTTTACGCAACCATCATAGGTAATAAACACATTTGCCGGACTCACATCCCGGTGGACTAAATTCTTAGATACCCCGGTCCGGTCTTTGGCTTCGTGTGCGGCATGAAGACCAGCAGCTACCTCCGCAATCAGATAAGCGCACAGGCCAAACTTGAGTATTCGCTGACTACCTGCAAGTCGCCTAGCCAAACTTGAGGTATTCTCACCCTCAAGATACTCCATAGCAATGTAGAGTTCACCCTGATCGAGTCCGAAGTCTTGGACTTGAACAACGTTCTGATGATGAACACCAGCAATCAACCGCGCTTCATCACGAAACATCCTTACAAAACGCTGTTCACGAGCAAGGTGGGGCAGTATCCGCTTTATCACTACTGGGCGTTCGAATTGCCCTGGACCGTGCAAGCGAGCCAGCAGGATTTCAGCCATCCCACCGCTGCCGAGTAGACCTAAAATCTCATAGCGCCCTATATATTCGGGAAGACTTGTCACTGTGGCCCCTGTAGAAGGAGACGCGCGTCTCCGTGATCTAGCCTAAACCTAGCATACGCGCAGCTACTCATCTCATCTGGAAAAGACAGTGCCATCTACCTCTACATCAGGCCGAAGCTTCCGCTCCCTTGCCCGTGCAGCATTGTATGCCTACGCAATTTTCTCGTCCAGTCGGTCAGCCTAGTCAAAGACTCCTTATTTTGGATGATGTTAGCCTCGTTTTAGGTCGGTACAGAAGTACGCATACAATGCGTCCAAAAAATCGATACTAAACGGACGGATCATCCTTTGCTATCTGTAGTTTGGCTTAACTCGACCCCTCAAAACCCTATAAGAGTGTAGTCATCATCGAGTATTCATCATGCTAAACACCATTCTAGTGACCGGCGGGGCCGGATATATAGGCTCGCATACAACGCTTTGCTTATTGGAGAAAGGTTACGAAGTTGTTGTCATTGACAACCTTGCAAACGCTTCAAAAGAGAGTCTGAAGCGAGTTGAAAAGCTGACCGGCAAAAAACTCACATTTTTTGAGGTCGATCTCCTCCACGAAACAGACATACATAAGGTCTTATCGTGCCATCCCAACATTCGGCAGGTGATCCATTTTGCGGGCCTAAAAGCCGTGGGAGAGTCAACGGATGATCCGCTGAGATACTACCATAATAACCTCACCGGCACACTCCATCTTTTGAGAGCCCTTGAAAGTACGAACATCCGACAAATGGTCTTTAGCTCGAGCGCCACCGTTTATGGTTATCCAACGACTATTCCAGTAAATGAGCACGCGCCAATTCAACCCACAAATCCCTACGGTCATACCAAAGCCATGATCGAGCAGATCATACTGGATACCATTGCAGCATACAACTGGGGAGTGGTGATCCTTCGGTACTTTAATCCGGTAGGCGCACATGCTAGTGGCGAAATTGGGGAAGACCCAGCGTATCCGAATAACCTACTCCCTTACATCACCCAAGTTGCTGCCGGTGTTAGGGAAAAGGTCACCATTTTTGGAGATGATTATCCAACCCCCGACGGCTCCGGGGTCCGCGACTATATTCACGTGGTTGACCTTGCTCATGCCCACATTGCGGCGCTGGGTGCCCTAGACAAGCAACCTACCGGCGCCCAACTATATAATGTGGGTACCGGCAAGGGATACTCCGTCAAAGAAGTGCTCGAAGCCACCCAAGCGGTAGTCGACCGCCCCATCCCCGTTGAAGTAGGTCCTCGACGAGCTGGAGATGTGGCTGAATTAACCTCAGATCCTAGCAGAGCGCACGCAGCATTGGGCTGGAATGCCAAACACGACCTCAAGGAAATGGTTCGCTCAGCTTGGCACTGGCAATCCAAAAATCCTCACGGATACCGGAAGCAGTAGAGAACATTATGGTAAAAACAGTAATTAAATCATTTATTCATCAATAACCTATTTTAGGCTGACCTATCTTCCCTCAGCAGGCAGAGAAAACGGCTGGCTTTCCGCAATTAACTTGACGCCACCCGTATAGGCCCTAGTCTAGGGCTCCTTAGGGGCCGACCTGGTTTCGACGGGGGTTGTGCACTTTAGGACGCGTGTCCGGCAACCGTGCTCGCCGGTCAAACGGTACGGAAACTTCAAGTGCCAACGACGAGCCTTCGCTCGCTATGGCTGCCTAGTCTAGCTCACATAGAGTTCAACTAGGCCGTGTGTATTGGTGACCCTGCCTCTGGTCCCACTGCAGGCGAAAACGAAGGGGGCTAGCGCTTGATCATTGCTCGGCGGATCAGGGGCGAATAAAAAGTTGAGCTCGGTCATTAAGGGTGTGTCCGCGAGCCGTTATTGATTCAAATAGATTCGTGAGACTACACACGTAGGGTCCTCTGGGAATCTTCTTTCGGACGTGGGTTCGATTCCCACCGGCTCCATCTCAAATCTACCGTCATCTCGCACGCCTGGCGACGGGCGTGCCGATGACTGTGTCAGAAACCCGCTGCTGGACAAGCTGTCACAGGCACGGGCCCTCATCAAAGCGGGCCTGACCGAGCGAGCAACGGCGGTGCTGGAGGATTTGATTCGCAGCATAGGTGGGAGCCATGACGGAGGTACCAGCCAGTAAAGACAACATTTTCAGAGTTCTGAGTGTTGATGGCGGAGGCTACCTCGGTCTCGCCTCTGGCGCTCGCCAACGGTAGAACCGGAGACGAAATCGTAAAACTCTACGAGACCCTCGGAGAACAGGTCTTCAAGGGCCAATTACTAGGGTAGGGAATGCTGGCGTTTTCCGAGCCAGATACACCAACGAGAAGCTCAAAGAGGCTCTCGTTGAAGAATTTGGCGACCAAACGCTCGATGGTCTCAAGACGAAGGGGAAGAACGTCCTGGTTCCAGCATTCAATGTAACAACGGGGCGTCCGCGAATCTTCAAGACGGATCACTCCTCCAACCTCAGCGCCGATGGAGACTTCAAGCTTGTGGACGTAGCACTCGCAAGCACTACGGCCCCCACATTCTTTCCTGTGGTCGAAGTCGAGAACTCCCGAACAAACACCAAAGAACTCTTCTGCGATGGAGGCGTCGCCGCCAATCATCCGGCACTACTGGGGTTCGCGGAGGCGCTTGCCGAGCTCAAGATCTCAGCTCACAAGATCCGCCTGCTCTCTGTCTCAACTCCGAGAGAAACGCTCGCAGACCCCGCCGCAAAGTCGGAGACGCTCGACCGAGGACTGACTGAGTGGGGGCCAAACTTGCTTCCATCTTCATGGACTCCAATTCAGACCTAGCTAACGAATTGATGAAGCGCCTGGTCACTGGTCTAGGACCAAAATACGTCCGAGTAGCACTACCCAACGACGAACGATTCAAGATGGACACCGTCACTGACGACTCCACCCGCGTCCTGAAGAATGTGGGCGGAACATTTACGATGGACGGGGAACGCCGCAAAGAAGTGGCTCAAATAATCCTTTAGGGCGCCGAGGTTGCCGCGATGGCTGACGTTCAAAAGTTCTTCGAAGAGTGCACGCAAAGATTCGCGTTGACTACGCGGCGTCCGAAAACGTGCGTTCGAGCCGAGATTCCGTGCCCGAAAAGATTCGCGCTTCGCTCAAGAAGACCAGCCAAAGTAGTTCGTACAGCAAAGACCGAGGCAAGGACTTAGGTTCAACCCAAGGGATTTCTGCTATATACTGATTTGATCATCGACTTAAGGATATATAGCAAAGACCACTTGAGTTGATTCTCTAAGAATCAACCAGGGGTCGCGCAGCGGGTATAACCCCGCGGAGAAGCTGGAACTTGGGTTCAACCCAAGGGATTTCTGCTGTGGTCCGAAATAGAGGAAACATGGATCTCGCCCTTAAAGCAGGCGTTCCCAGAAAAACGGCTCTCGGGAAGCCAGAATTGAGGCCAATCGAAAACAAGCGTGTCCGCTATGTATGGCCGCTTGAGCTAAGTCGTAGGTATTTTACATTAAGTACTAAGCAAAAGACTAAAGTTGTGTCAGTGTGTAGGATACGACGTAGTCGGTGCTCGTAAATGCCGACTTCAGCGCTCTCTAGATGAAAGACAAAGAACGCAGAGATAGTCAAAAATTCCTTGCTTGATTACGGTAGGAACGAGCCTTAGCATTTTAGTTTCTGGAATCCTGATGAGCATGATCTATCAATATTGCCAGTTCTCTTCAGTCGGGATATGTTTGTACGGAAACGTCCTGAATCCGGATCAAACCAGCGGCCAGGTTCCGGCTTCTTGCATTTGTGCTGGTTCCGACGACAGAAAACTCTGAACTTCTTCTTCTCTTACCCAAGAATGCAATAGGTTCCTTTTTGTAGGGCTTAAATCGCCTGCGACTAATGCACCGTTGCTGCGCTGTGTCCGATTCCAAACTCTCGCTAATTCAGATTCTGGAATCACGCTTCTATCAAAGAAGATAGCCACATGGAACGGCGTAATCTCTCTTTTCTGCAGTCTAAGCAACGTATTGTCATCGTCCTCTACCCAGCAACCTGAGAAGTCTCCGCGGCGGCATTGCTCCTCAAATACGCCAGCAGAACGTGTGGTTCCCGGTTCCCCAACCTAGCGACGTTCTTTCGAAGATCTTCGCCAAGTTTCTCAACTCTCCGATACATTGCCCACTCATATCAATCGACTACCTATCCACCATACAGCAGAAACTACTTGGGTTGAACCAAATTCCTGCTTCTACGCCGGGCTATACTCCGCTGCGCGCCCCCTAGGTAATTCTTACTGAATCACCTAGGGGGCTTTGCTATATGTCCATATTTCAACACACTGGCTGAAAAAGGGATACTGCACATCTTCATCGCTAGAATTGTGCTCAGGACATAGGTCTCGCGATGTCCATCGAAATCATTTGCTGATCATCACAATCATTTGCCGATTGACTTTAAGCCTAAAGCAAAAGACATGCGCAGAATGATTGCGCGGCTTTGTAATAAGTTCTGGCAAGAATTTGTCTCTGTAACAAGCACGATCCTTCATCTACGCAGACCGGTCCAGATGTCTCATATCGTGATTGCCACAACCTTCGTAGCTTCGACACCAAGCATCAGCTTGGCGCAGCCGGATACGAATGAGCCACAGGAGAACATGATACAGGAGACTCCATCCAACATCCCAAACGAGAACCCGCCGGATTTGTTTTTGAGTGACAGCCCTGATCCCCATCGAGCTTTCCAAGTTTCCGGACTCCTCGACATCGGCTCCTACGGCGCGTTCATGTTCGGGGCTGGTTCTATAGTTTCGGTACCCGTCGTAAAGGGCGGCTTCATCCCGGGCATCAATGAAGCATTCTACGTTGAAGGTGGCCTAAAACTCGCTGGCGTTTTCTTTTCCAACACTTTTTCTTCCTTCACACAAGTGCTCTTGAATCCCATGGTTGGTGCACGCTGGGACTTTTACTTTACCGAGACTCTCTCGGCCTACCCTCTTATCCGAACCGGCGGCATCATCTCCCTTGAAAACGGTGGTGGAGGATTCTATTTCGCGACTGGAATTGGCGGGCACTGGCGCTTCTCGGATCCGGTCAGCCTAAGGTCCGAGTTGATTGGTGGCTCAAGCTCCGGAGTCGCCCTCAGCATCGGAGTCTCCTTCAATTTCTAGCCCGCCGATCGCTCAATCACTGCCTCACGATTTTCCCGCCTCCCGAAACACAGCAACAGCACATCTCCAAGCCCGTTTGTTGTACAAAGACAGTTACTTTTAGACCATCCCTCGTCACACATGAAGCGGTTGTATCCCGCACAATCGTACCCGAATAACGCTCTGACTGACCACCATCCTGTGACTCGGTTATGGACGGGCTCAAGTGCTCACAGCACAATAGATAAGATTGACTCCCTCCACCTATCCTGGCACCGGCTGAAGGGGTGCGGATCTTCCGAAGTCCCTGGATTCTGCTTGGTGCTGCGGTTATCACCGCATTCGTGCAAGTGGCCCTGGGACCAAGTCTTGCGCCTGACAGTCAGGGATACATAGACGACTCCCCGATACGCCCTCCGTTGTACCCTGCGTTCATTAAAGGGTGCCAATGGCTAGGGGGCGATTATGGTCTCCATCTAGTCGTGGTCTTACAGATCGCTTGGGCACTGTGGGGAGTGGGGCACTTCGTTCGTAAGCTGCACATCGACAGTCTGTATACCCCCCAGGCTGGCTTGAGCGCGTTGGTCTTGTGGGTCCCGATATGGACATATGGCAGCCGAATTCTGCCTGAAATGCTAGCGTATGGAGGCTATCTTTTTACGTTGAGTGCCCTACAGCAACTTCTTAGTCACCCTAGCTTGAACAACGGCGTCCGCCTCACACTGTGGACATGTCTCACTCAGGCCATCCGGCCAGCGTATTTATTTTTTTGGCCCATCCCCTTCTTTGCTTGGGGTGCTATCTACCTACTGGCTCGTCGACCTCTACGAGCAACCATTCTTTGTGGTTTCATGACGCTGACAATAATGCTGAGCAGTCTCGGTCTACAGACCACCATTAAACACCTCCAAGGTAGTGCGTCGGTATCTGGGCTAGGCCACCAACTCCTGAGCGTTCAACTTTACTTAGTAGATACTCATACTCTGGGTACCTCTCCATCACCAAACGAGGTAGATGAGTTCGCGCTCCATATCAGCCAGCAGCTACGTGAGCGCTCCCAGCTTCAACAAGTCACCAGCCAGTCAAAATCTAACCCTCACCTCTTCGAACCATATTTTCAAGAAATGTCTCAACTCACTATTCGTGCCTACGCGAACATGCACCAGCTCTCATCCGATGACAACGTAGATCTTGTAGCCTTTAATGTTTTAGCCCGTAAGCTCGCCCTTCGCATCATAACGCATAATCCTCTTCGTTTCACTCGGCACCTCGCCAAAGAACTATTCCGAGCTGAGCGCTATTTTGCCGTGCTTGTTGTCCTCCTCTTCATGCTCTGGGGTCTTCAAGCAGCACAAAGTAGACAAGCGTTTGACATCTATCGATGGCTCGTGGTCACCAGCGGCCTCGCGAACTACGCGGTGGCTCTCATGGTCGAACCACTTATCACTCGATATGTGTATCCGACCGATGCGTCTATAATCGCGATACTATTTGTCGTTAGATCTAGCTCCATTCGTAACAATGACAAGACACGTACCCAGGACATTCCATATGAACACCAATGACAATATGGCAAGCACAACCCCCGAGGTTAGTGTGGTTATGCCGTGCCTAAACGAAGAGAAAACCGTAGGTATATGCATTACCAAAACTCAAGCCATCTTTGAGCAGCTGGCATGTACCTATGAAATCATTGTGGCTGACAATGGATCAACTGATAATTCAACATCTATCGCTGCACGGATGGGTGCCCGAGTGATTCATGCGCCCAAACGTGGATATGGTCATGCATACATTGCGGGAATTTCAGCATCCAGCGGTCAATATATTGTGATGGGAGATGCTGATGACAGCTATGACTTTGGTGAAATACCGCGCTTTCTTGAAAAACTGCGTCACGGTGCTGATCTCGTCATGGGCTCTCGGTTTCGCGGAGAAATCAAAACTGGAGCTATGCCTTGGCTACATCGCTATTTTGGCAACCCCGTCCTCAGCCGTCTCCTGAATCTTCTATTCAAGGCTGGCGTGACTGATGCCCACTGTGGGCTGAGAGCACTCACCAAAGAGACATGGACCCGACTTCAGCTTCGAACTGGCGGAATGGAATTTGCCTCAGAGATGGTCATCCGCGCCGCCCAGGAGCAACTTAGCATCCGCGAGGTCCCGGTCACCCTGCACCCCGACGGACGAGACCGCCCTCCACACTTACGTAGTTTCCGCGACGGCTGGCGTCACCTACGTTTCATGCTCCTGTACAGCCCCAATTGGTTATTCTGGGTCCCTGCCCTCTTTCCGGCCATCATCGGTGCACTACTTGTTGGTCTGCTGCCTTTTGTCCATATTAACCTATTCCACCATCGATTCAGCTATCACTTCTCTTTACTAGGCTCCACTTTCCTATTGGTCAGCTTTCAACTCGTACAGCTGGGTTTTTTTGCTAAAGTTATTTTTGTTGGCGCTGGACTGGGCGAGAATGCCTGGGGAAGATGGGGCTTAGAACGCGCGCGAATCGGTAGACTCCTTCTTATGAGTGGGAGCTTGATCAGCATAGGTCTTGGTGCCAATATCAAGGTTCTTCTTGATTGGATCACAAACGATTTCGGCGCTGTCGATCGATATACAACCTCCTTGGTAGTCCTCGCATCCACCCTGCTTCTCCTCGGCGTGCATCTACTGTTTGGTACATTTTTTCTTGGTGTTCTACGGGGATCAAGGACCGGACGTTGGTCCGACTGATGAGATCAACAACCCCCTTGCGCGTCTTAGAAGTCACTCACTATATGCCCCCTCACGTTGGCGGTATTGAGTTCGTCACTGAATCACTGGTCCACGGTCTCCGAGATCTCGGTCATACTGTCCGCTGGGTGGCATCCGCCACCCCCTCTCAAGCCGGGATAGATGGTGATTGTATTCGAGTTCCGGCCATGAACATTCTAGAAGAGACTATTGGACTCCCCTATCCTTTTTGGGCTCCAAATGGAGTAACACAACTCTATCGAGAAGTAGAGCTAGCCGACGTGGTGCACATTCACGACTGTCTGTACCTAGGTTCTATAGTCGCCACCTGCGCCGCCAAAGCGACCCAAACCCCCATAGTTCTCACCCAGCACGTAGGCGAGGTTCCCTTCGGTCCGGTCTTGGATCCTATACAGAGGATCGCCTATCAAACCATCGGTAAGCAGATCATTCAAAGGGTAGATCATCGAGTAACATGTAGCCATCACGTGGCTCAATACTTTTATGACTTAGGCCTAAGATCTTCATTCAGTATCATCCCCAACGCCGTCGATACCAGTCGGTTTGCAGCACTTTCTGTCGCCTCCCGAACCCAACTTCGTAGAAGATGGGGCATCCCCAACCATCAACCCGTCCTACTAACCGTCGGCCGATTGGTTCCTAAGAAGGCGCTTCGTACAACCTTAGCCACCCTCCGACTACTCCGGCATTTAGACCCCGTATTGTTTGTTGTGGGAGATGGCCCCGAAGCTCACCTTCTCCAACATCAGCCCAACGTAACCCACCAGCCATACATACCGGCAGCAGAAATGGCTGATGTCTATCGCTGCGCTGACGTATTTATCCTCCCCTCTCAGGGGGAAGGTTTGCCTCTCAGTGTGCAAGAAGCATTGCTCAGTGGTTTACCGGCAGTTGTCTCGGATGACGCCGCTTTTCGCCGCAATTTACAAGACTGCCCCGCAGTTCATTTTGCCTCCTCCCCAGAGAATCTCGCAACTGCGACTATTCGAGCTCTTCAACACCCAGTCTCCGGCCAAAAGTGGGCCCAGCAGCGGTGGCATACCACGCGGTTTGTGGAAGAGTACGCAACTCTCCTACAAAGCATAGTCCGGGCCGAAGCTAGGGCGTGTCTTTAACCTCCGGACCGCGTTCGGACTTGTATCCCACACTTTGTGAGGGGTCGGTGGCTGCGCCACCCTTTCGGGCCCCTCGGCCCGGTACATCCCGTACCCTCCCTTCGAGACCTACCCCTCACACACGCGGGATACGGCTTCATCTCCACGGCCAGAAGAGAGTAAAGACACGCCCTAGTGAACCCTGCCCCACTCCTCACCCCAGCAATCAATACAGCAAAGACCACTTGATTTGATTCTCTAAGAATCAACAAGTGATCGCGCAGAGGGGCATTGCCAAGCAGAGAAGCTGGAACTTGGGTTCTACCCAAGGGATTTCTGCTGTATAGAACCATGACGGGATTTCGCGTTGCGGCAAATTTATCACGTACTGGATGAGCCAAGCTGGAACCTCGGACCATCGCCGTGTACAGCGATGCGGTGCCTAGCATTCGCTCCATCTTAAACCTATGTATACTCTATCCCATCGTTGCTTGTAGTGGGTGCCAATCTCCTATAGCCGACCTCACTTACACACAAGGGACCGTCAATCGCTCTCCCGATGGTAATAGCGCCCAAGCAGCTACGGCTGGTGAGACGCTTACCGCCCAAGAATGGCTCGTCACCCAAGAAGAGAGTCGAGCTACCGTGTCTCTACGAGCGTCACAAGCCATTGTTGAACTCGAACCTAATTCGGTGCTGGTCCTGCCATCTGACACCGCGCCTATGAGTCTCCAGGCCGGTCAGGCCAACATCACCGCAGCACTAGTAGACGTAGAACTTAGCGGTACTCACCTTAGCGTAGAGGGTGTAGCTACTATCCGTCGGGGTAGGAACGGAAACGTTGAGGTCGAAGTGACCAAAGGCCAAATGGTTGTGAACGAAGCCTCCGAAAAACAGCACCTCGATCTGGGTACATATATCAGAAAGCCCGGAGGCACTTTCGAAAGTCCAGAGCCGGAACCAGAGCCGGATTCACTAGCTGAAGCCTCACCCACACCTGAACTGTTTAGCTTAGTGGAAGTGACTTCCGAAACTCTCACGTGGAGAAAATCGGCCAGACTCACCGGGCCTCACACTGGGCTCTCAGTTGAAGTCCTTGCTCCTCCAAGATGCGGTAAAAACGGCAAGATCTCGCTGATGAAAAAGAGAAAACCCACCGTCACTGGTCTTTCTTCTCTCCGAATCCACTTGCCCACAGGTACCCATCGATTTCTCGCTCGCTGTCGCTTTGGACGCACCCGCATGCAGCTCACGATCGTAGCATCAGAGTCGACCTAGTCTGAGGTCAACAGAGCACAAACCCACCTACATCTTTCGTAACCGCTAGCCAGAGTGAACCTCCATAGACGTGGATAACTCCGGAGCTGCTGACGTGAGACTCAACTTTCAAGATTTAACTTCTCGGGCACTTCAAGTGGATCAGCATAGCTCACAGCATTCATACAGCAGAAATCACTTGGGTTGAAGCCAAGTTCCTGCTTCTACGCCGGGCTATACCCCGCTGCACGACCACTGGTTGATTCTTACAGAATCAACCAGTGGTCGTTGCTGCAATACTTGAAATATCATTTTATTAACTATTCAGACCCTCATCGAAAGCGTAAGCTTCTGCTCAGCAAGAGATCTTCCCCGAGTTAACTACACGCTTACGCCACCAGTTCAAAGGCTCGGTTTGCTTGGGCTTGGCCATTGACAACCAATTCCACATAGTGAGTGCCGGGATACAAAACTCGGGTTGTCATTGGTCTTATTGGCACTCGTTTGGTGAACTCCAACTGTTCCCCGGCAGAAAACGTAGCGTCTTTGACAACATATATTTTGGTCGAATAAGTCCCGTTGGACCTCAGGTAATAGAGGCGCAGCCCGATGGTTAACCGTTGAGATGCTTTTGAAAAGATTCGCGAGTACCATACTAAGGCGCCCCCCACTTCCACCTGCTCTGTAACATCCACTGCCATCAAACGATATTTGGGCGAAGCTGAATACCCAAGCAAGGCCAAAGCCGTCTTATCCCCTTTCTTAAGTAATGTTCGTAGCGCGTGCTTGCTCATCCACCTCAATTCTTGTTTGTCCTGGATATCTGCTCTAAACCATCGCTTGAGGGTCTTCACAACCAGCTGTGGCTCCATTTTTGATATATCATTCAGGCTATTGGCCACCGATCGGGTCACAAAACGACTGGGATCCCCGTGGAGTTGGTCAAGGAGCTGCACAATATCTTTACTTGGAAGAACCACCCGCTCAGCCCAAGGTAAATAAGGACGGGTACCTTCGGAAGCCCATCGCCGCACGTGGTAGTGACTATCTTGCGTACAATTCAGGAGAAATCGATACGTCTCTTCAGGAAACTGAAGAAGAAACGGCCGAACAGCGAACTCTGAACTAAACCGTTTGGTGGCCTCCCGCAGAAATACAAATGATCTTTCAAGCCGAGTTGATTCACAACCATATCGAGCAACATACATCCCCGGCACAACCCAAATAAACTGACCAAAGTCGTCATCCCGCAAGTCAGGATTTAAAGCTGGGGGCAAAGCTGAGTACAATATATCTAAATTTTCATTAAAGCCACCAGGGAGATATATATCCAACTTATCCACCAACCAATGTATTCGCTGTTTGAGCTCCAACCCAGGAAAGGCTTGGCGCGCCTTGCGTTCCATTTGGCCTGTATTGAACGGTGCATAGACCCTCTTAAGACTCGCAGTCAGAATCCGAACCTTTTCTTGGTTAAACAACTCATCTTTTAGTGAGAATCCCGTCTCTGCCTGTATTTTGGCCATTGCAACTAACTTTCTATCCGCCGGCGAGTTTTTCACTGTAAACAACTTAGGATCCAAATCCTGAATTTCTAGCCGCTTGTCGAAATTATCCAGATATTTAATTCCTGAATTGATGACCTTCCAATCTGGTGATGCCCGCTCCAAAACATATCAGCTTACTCGACCAAGATCATCAAGTGCAGTATGCTCCCCTACAGCATCATGATTAGCTCCTTCAAACTCGTATGGGCTCTAGCGGTCACGATCGGTTTGATAACAATGGGTGAAGGTCATCTGTGGCAGAGCCTACTAGGCCTCACTCCCGCTGCTGGTATTGCATTATCGATTCTTGGACTTGCAGCCATCGCCTGGATCTGGGAGATCATTCCTCTATTTGTCACTAGTTTACTGGTTCTGATATTAAATGTAGTGTGGTTGCTACCCGAGCTCAACAACAGCGGTCTTGAGCTCACCTCATCAGCATTCACTGCCCCTTTCTTTTCGGACGTTATCCTCCTTTTTTTGGGGGGCTTTGTCCTATCCTCTTCATTTGCTCGGTACGGACTAGACGAACGTCTTGCCCACGTTGTGCTAGCTCGTACCGGTCGCAATCCGGCCATAGCTATAGCCAGCCTGATGGGCACCACCGCGTTCCTTTCCATGTGGATGAGCAATACTGCTACCACCGCCATGATGCTGAGTCTAGCTGGGCCAGTACTAGCGCGGGCCAAGCAATTTCGGCACTTCCAGCGAGCAGTTATTCTAGGAATTCCATTTGCGGCCAATCTCGGCGGGCTTGGTACCCCCATCGGTACCCCTCCCAATGCTATAGCTCTTCAATACTTGAGAGACGTGCAGGGTCATGAATTCTCTTTTCCCACCTGGATGCTCATGGTCTTCCCAAGCATGATCGCACTCCTCATTCTAGTCTGGTTGGTACTCCTACGAATCCATCGAGGACACACCCCGCCACTAACCTTTGAGCCGATCAAGGTCCAACCTCTTTCGATGGAACAATGGATGATAATTGGCATTGCGTTGGTGACCATCGTCGGGTGGCTCACCGGTCCGCTGCACGGCATACCCACCGGCATGGTCGCTTTACTACCAGTCGTACTTAACTACGGTACTAAGTTATTAGATCCTCAGTCTTTCCGAAAATTACCGTGGGATGTACTCATTCTCGCCGGGGGTGGTATGTCACTCGGCGTTGCTGTTTCTACATCGGGACTGGCTTCAAACATCGTATCGCTAGTACCCGCACAAGCTCCGTTTATGGCAATTGCGGCTGCGTTCGCTATCATCGCAAGCGCTCTAAGTACGTTCATAAGCAACACCGCGACCGCAAACTTACTCATTCCCGTCGCTATGGGACTGCCTGAGTCTATTAGACCACCCATCATATGTGTCATAGCACTCGCCTGCTCGGTCAGCATGGCCCTCCCGATAACAACGCCTCCGAATGCTATGGCTTTTGGGTCTGGACATATTCGGGTCGTAGACATGATGATCCCCGGTACTATCATCACCGGAGCTGGAGTGTTGGCTGCGATACTGAGTCTCTTTTGGTGGCAGGCATTGGGGATTTTTTAGGAGAGAATATGGAAGTTCACCGCCAAAAGTGCCAAAATTGCGAGAGTCTTGAGCACAATAACCTCATTGTCCGCCAGCCAGGAAAGCCGCAGACTATCCTTGTCCGATGTGCAAAATGCCAAGATCTCGTGGCCGCTTACCAGTTAGATACATACTACCACCATGGGAAAGGTTTTGAATCCTGGCTCGCCAATCTAAAAGCTCATCGCGAAAGCGGACGCGATTTAATGAAAGAGTTTCAGGAGACCCAGCAGCGTAACCTCAAACTCTACAAAGACGTGCTGGAAACTCTTCATAGTGAAGGCAAAGACTAAGGCGTGGCTTTAAGCTCCAGGGGCGTGGCTTTAAGCTCCAGGGGCGTGGCTTTACACTCCGGACCTCGTTCTGACTTGTTTCCACATTTGTGAGGGTTCGGTGGTTTCGCCCTTTCGGGCCCTCGGTCCAGTACATCCCGATTCTTACAGAATCCATTCAAGCGGTCTTTGCTATACGTTGGGTGAAAGTAGTTTGATTGATATCGGTATCGATAAAATTGGTCATATCTAGCTCACTAACCGATTAGAAATATAATTTTACTAAGAAATGTGTCGTATTCTTAGGAGGATTTCAATTTTTCTACAGCCTGAACGTCTTACTCAGCGGAAAAGGGAGCGCAGCGAGTCTTGCTCTGTTGGAGTACTTTGTTATATGGCTTACTATTTGGACCTGAGGGCTTCGATAACTTGTGCATCTACCCAATATATATCTCCCCTGTCACCGCCAAAATTTCTATGAAATAAAAAATACTTTTCATCTGGTGACACACTTCCATATGCTTCTGAGAATTCTGTATTTATCTTGTCTCCTAAGTTAATGGTAGCACCCCATGAACCATCTCGCTGTCGAAAACTAATATAAAGATCAGCACCACCATATCCGCTTTCTCTTTGATCATCCCAGATCAAATAGGATTCATCCGGAGCGATGAAAGGGTGGGCGTTCCACTTTCCTATGTCAATGTTCAATGTTCTCGGTTTTTCACGTTTACCGTTTACTAATCTTGAATAACGAATAGGTGTTTTTTCAGTCACCTCATCAAAATAGTAGGTTCCTTTAGATGAAACCGTAAGGCGCATGATCTGGATATCTTTGAATGGAGCGCCAAGATTTTTCACCTCTGACCAGCCAGAGTTGGTTCGCTCTCTATATTTTTTTCCCAAATGCAAAACCTTACCGTCAAGAGAAATAAACGGTTGCCCCGCTTCGGGTGCTACAACTGATTCGATCAATCGATTATCTTTGTAACGAATGACAACCAATGTGTTTTTTCTATATTTCCCTCCCCTTCTTCGGAAATAGAACTCCTTTAAATCTGGTGTAAAGGCAGCTTCTGCTTCCCTATGCTCTGTTTGACAGCCTGTTGATTTGGCCATGTGTGTAGCTGTCGAGCCAGGCTTTTCGTGAAACGCTCTGACGACGAGGCGAGCGTACCAGCCGGTACGTGACCGAGGAGAGACTTTTCGTGGTCAGAACGTTTCACGCAAAGACCGGCCGACAGATGCGTGCAGGGCTAGATCAACAGGCTGTTGAATAACATCCGGAGCAAATAGTTCGGGTATTAGACCTGGTGGCTTTTGCCCGAAATAGGGGCCTTCTAAGACTGGAAATTTATCTTGGCCATAACTTTTGCTGCTGATAACCAGAACAGAAAACAGCAGCATAATTGAATTACGAATATACCTCACAATTTATCCTTATTTTAAAATCGACAAATAACTTAACTTTACTGTGATTGAACCATTTTTCAGTTTAAGCAAACCGAATGTAAAACACCTGACGTCCTTATAACTTTTAGATTATTGTATTCTGACGGCAATAAACAATTTATTAAGCACATATACAGCAGAAATCACTTGGGTTGAACCCAAGTTCCTGCTTCTACGCCGGGCTATGCCCCGCTGCGCGACCACTTTTTGATGCTTACAGAAGCAATTCAAGAGGTCTTTGCTGTCACGTTGGTATAAAAGGCGACGCGTCAGCGGCGTCCAGCGTAACGCAGTGAAGCGATTCTTAACGCCCTGGTTAAGATGGCGATACCTTGATTTGTGAGCGCCCTGGTCGTTCAAAGCCCGCGCAGCTCAGCTTCTGACTGTAAGCATCTCAATTGTTCAAAGCCAACAGCTCAACTTCCAGTTGACGGCGAGCATGAGATGGAGAAGGGGTTAGCAGTTCCTCCTCGTCCGTGGGCGTTGATTGCCTACGCACAAAGAAGACCAATCCCACGAGCAATATTGCAGCGCCGCATGCCCCCGCGGCAAGACTGCGCGACAAGAACATAGACCGAGGATAGGTCTCCATATCAAAATGAGGCACCCGAGCTTGAAGATGCCTTCGGATGTCATCCGCTGACATATCATCTGCCACCCAAGTGCGTATTTCTTTGCGCCATTCAGCGGCTTTCCTGCTCGTGCAGCTGGTGAGGGTCCGGCCGGGACAAAATGGGCTCCAGATAGTGGTCGCGATGGCGTTGGCTTCACGCAATTGGTCGGCAGTCAGATGGTGATCTTCCGCCCAGCCATCTACCGAAACCACCGTGAATAGTATGACCCATGCGAAGACTTTTAGGCGTTGGCCATAGGTATGCATGGACAGACCATACGCGTATACACCGAGGTATAAAGAACCAGATTGCCGCCGCGTATAATCCCGATGTGCGTTCTGTGAGGGTCACACCATTGTCGCCGCATCACATAAAACTTACATCAATAAGCACCAAGTTGGCATAAAAATCATGTTAGAACTTATCCTTAAAGACAGTTTAAAGACAGGCACTAAGGTGATTTTTTTGACGGTCGAATGGCACAAGAAGGTGGGCTCGTCTTGACGGGTTCGTTGTTGTCGGAGAATCCGTGGGTTTTCGGCTAGTTCGTTGGGTAGATGGACGGGCTTCACCCAGTGGAGGGGATATATACAGCAGAAATCACTTGGGTTGAACCCAAGTTCCTACTTCTACGCCGGGCTATGCCCCCGCTGAGCGACCACTTGGTGATTCTTACAGAATCAATTCAAGTGGTCGCTGCTGTATCGTGAGGTCTTGGTCATAGTACCCTTTCGCTTTGGATAGGTCCTCTTTGTTTCTCCAAGCTATGCCCAGGTTATTGTAGGTTCTGGCTACGGAGGGATGTTCATCGCCAAGGGTCTTGCGCGTGGTAGCCTAGGGCCTGTCTTTAACGTAGAGGACAACTTGTGACTCATCCCTGATTCAACTGAAAATCCGGTAACCTGCAGTCAGCTATGCTCAGCCTCACACGATTGATAGAGTCTAGCTAAAGACTCACCCGAGATGTGACGCGGTCAAAGTCAATGACTCAGCAGCCAAGCACCACCAGAACAAAAAGTCCCGTCGCGAATTGCACCCATCGAGTGTACTATGCGCTCATACAAAGTAGGCTACCGTAATGAGTTCCGTCAGAAAGTTGTGCAAGACGGTGAACCAAGGTAGCCACCAGTGTGGTGGCCATGGACAGCCCATCCCAAGTCCTAGTGATCGGCATTACATTCTTGTCGATACAATACTCACCTATGCGTCCTGGTGCCGCCCAGTCTCTCGAAAGGGTCACGGTGATTCGGGAGGCCATGACCCCCAAGTCTGTGGGACACAACGGACAGGGATTATTCTTTGTCCAAAATATGATGTACCGGCACTCGATCGACGTATACGACCGGGCTTTCAACCTCGTTCGCCGTATTAAGGACAACGTCGTTCTCTCCAAGTTCGGTTACAAAGACGTTTCGGGGCAGTACAAAGGGAGCCCCGTGGAGGTCGCCTTCAGCCGCAACGGGCAATGGGCATGGGTCAGCAACTACGCCATGCAAGGGCGAGGTTTTGACCACCCAGGCATCGATAAATGCAAAGATGACCGGGCCTACGATCACAGCTTCGTCTACCAGATCAATACCAGAACCTTTAGGATCACGGACGCGATCGCAGTAGGGAGCGTACCTAAATATTTGACGGTCACCCCAAACGACCGGTACCTCTTGGTTAGCAATTGGTGTAGTGACACCCTATCGGTCGTATCCACTCGCCGAAACGAACAGATTCAACAGATTCAGGTAGGCAAACATCCGCGGGGCATTGTTGTATCACCGGATAGCCGTACGGCCTACGTTGCGCTGATGGGCGCAGGCCGCATTGCCCAAGTTGATCTGAAACACGGGACCGTAGATCACTTTCCGGCAGGAGGCCCCACCCCCCGGCACCTACAAATATCACCTGATGGACACGCCCTATACGTTTCGCTCAGCCAGCCAGGGAAAGTGATCCGGATAGATCTTCGAAGCCGTCGTGTGACAAACCTAGTTCGTAGCGGCGCTGTCACCCGGGGGATGGCGCTAAGTCCCGATGGTAAGTACCTGTACGCCGCAAACTATCGAGACAATTCTCTGACAAAAATCTACGTTCCAACATTTCAGGTCATGGAACGTAGCCCAACCCCAGCGAAACCCATTGGGCTAACGATCGACGAAGACACTGGATATATCTGGGTTGCCTGCTACAGCGGAAGCTTAGCCATATACAAAGACCACCGCCAACCACCTAGGCCTCGGTTTCTAGATGATGAGACATACGGAGACTCACTCCACGCAGACGCCTCTTCGCATCGGGAAGAAACCGGCAGGCCACACCAGTCAGCAGAAGATGAGCTCCCCCGTCATCCAACCTACCCATGGTTGATGGCTCAAGGTCCCTTCCGGGAGCAGGAACCAATGTCTGAGCCGCCATCAGTGGCACAAAGAGATCCCAACAGTGGTCGTCTACCGTCACTCTCGGACGAGTACGGACTAGAAAAGCCGATCAACGGGAACGGCTCGTACATCATCATCGCTAGTTTTCGTCTGCAAAAATACGCCAAACGGTATGCCGAACAACTAAAGGACCGCGGCTATCGGGCCGGTATCTTAGAATCTCGAAAGCACTTCTTCCGAGTCTATGTTGGCTACACGCCATCGCGGGAAGAAGCCCTCCAGCAGCTACCTCGACTCCGCTCAAGACTCAACCGATCCGCTTGGGTGTATACGAAACAGTAATTATCGCTACACCTGAGCATCATTGGCCTTGCTCAACATCGTCCGACTCTCAGCCAAGAACCGCTCCGCATATTCGCCAAACCAAGTACGAACGCTCTCAAAAGCTTGGACAAAACCCTGCCGGTCCTCGTTTTCAAGGAGGGTGAGGACCTTGATTAAACGCTCTGCAAATCGCTGAATCATTTCCGTATTTCGAGGAGAAGAGAGAATAATATCCGCGTACAACTCCGGATCTTGCGCAAACAACCTCCCGACCATCATCAGTTCCAACCGATAAATAGGGGAGCTCAGGGCCATCAATAATTTAAGATCCGGGTTTTCTTCAGACAGATGAACCCCATAAGCGAAGGAAGTAAAGTGCCGCAGAGCCTGAATAAGGGCCATTTGCTCATCATGTTTCGCGGCCGGTACTTCGTGGGCTCGAGCCCCCCAAATGCTCATTTGCTCAACCAGCCACCGGCAAGCTTCCGGTTGACGACCGTAACAATACGCCACCAGTTGCTTAGCCAGCGACGGCACATCTGGTCCAAACATAGGGTGAAGACCCACAACCGGTCCAGGATGCGCAGTGAGCATCGCCTGAATGGGCTGGGTTTTGATCGAGGTGACATCCGCCAACACGCAGTCCGGCGGGAGGGGTGGTAGCTGAGCAATCACAGCCTCTGTCACCCGGATGGGGACGGTGATGATCACCAAGCCAGCGTCCGAAACTATAGCTTTCGCCTCTGCCCAATCATCCTCCCCGAGGATCTTAACTTCGTAGCCCGAACGCTTAAACAGACCGGCGAAAAGCTGTCCCAAGCGGCCATATCCACCCACCAAGACCACCGATCCCAAGTCCGGGCGCAAGCACTTAAAACCAGCGTCATGTTCGCTAGCATAAGACTCTCGGATGACCCGACGAAGAACATCTTCAATGCAATCTGGCGACAAGCCGCGCGCCTGAGCCTCTTGCCGGCGTTTCGCTATCAACTCCGCTTCTCGACCCGGAACGTAAATGGGCAGGCCCAATCGTTCCTTCACTCGACCGACCTCAGCTACGCGCTCCAGCCGCTGAGCTAGGAGATCTACCAGTTGTTGGTCGATTTCATCTATTTGATCTCGGAGAGGCCGAAGCTCATCTGCCACCGCTACTCTTTGAGACAACCGAAGGAGAAAGAAAAGACCAGATAGTGTCCCCGTGTCGTCTACGACGATTTCTTCATAGTACCTAGAAGCTCAACATCAAAAAACTGAGCTTCATACGGAACTATACAATGAGCAAAGCTGGCACATTCTTCGCTTAGATAAGCAGCATGAACACATCTTTTAGATGGGTGGCTGCCGCGAGTCTCATCATGAGCGCCTGTGGTGCTGATGACCCCACGCTCGAGGACTCCACGCCCGGTCCCCAAGATCCCGAGGTGATCACCTCAACCGCGCTACTTACGTTCGACTCGTGCCAAGACCTCGAAACATATCTGCAAGATACGGCCATTGCCGAGATGACGCAAAGGATCGAGGCATCCGCAGATAGCTACGGAATAGCTAACGGCGGCGGGGTACCTATATTTGACGATGTGGAGGCACCTGAAGCCGATTCTGGTCCTGAGGAACCAATATCTCCACCAAGCAGCGGCGATTCCGATCGAAATGCCAGTCCCGAGGACTTCACCGACACCAACACCCAAGTGGCTGGTGTCGACGAGCCAGACTTTGTCAAGACCGACGGGGTCAACACATTCGTTCTAACCGGCCAAACACTCCTTCAGGTAAGAAGTTGGCCACCCAGCGAGCTTGAACTACAAAACTCGATCACCATCCCTGGTTGGCCCAGAGAAATGTTCTTGGATGAGGAAGGTCGGGTGCTAGTTCTGTCTGTGGTTTGGCCAGAGTTCAGCGAACCGGGAATCGAACCGGGAATCGAACCGCAGCCAATACTATGTGGTCCTAGGGGCTGCGGCTGTGGCCCTTGGGGCTGCGGCGGTCAGTTACCTTACACCCAACTCACAATCGTAAGCACTAACGATGGTCTTAACATCGAGGAGAGTCACCAGTTTCCGGGCCAATATAACGCCGCTCGACGCATTGGAGATATTTCTCGGCTAGTGCTCAACCAAGAGATCAGATTTCCTTCAAACGTGGATTATTGGTTGCCCCACCTCCCTCCGAGCTTGCAAGGCACCCCTGAAGCTGAGGCTCTTTGGGCGCGACTGATCGAAGAAAACACCAAAAAGATCCAAGAACACCCATTTGATGCCTGGTTCCCGCCCGGCACCTTCCCCGAAGACCCCACAAACGCAGAGTTGGAAGAACTTTGCCAAGGCTTCCATCGTCCAACCGCTCCCACACCGTTGGGTTTGATGTCAGTCGCGACGATCAATGTGTCAACCACCCCTGCTACCATCAATATGACTTCCGTTTTAGCCCCGGTTGGCCAAATCTACGCATCTGCCGAGAGCCTCTATGTCACGTACACCGAATGGTTTTGGAGTAGCCCAGCTAATGAAGATACTATCAAGTCTGCGGTTCATAAGTTTGATATTCAAGATGAGAATGGGACCCAGTATATCGGCTCGGGAACTTTTCCCGGTCGTATTCTGAACCAGTTTTCCATGGACGAATACGACGACCATTTCCGCGTAGCAACTACCCGTGAAACGTGGTTAGAGGACGATGACGGTCGATTGAGACCGACCCAAAGCAATGGGCTCAGTATCTTGAAAGAAGAAGAAGACGGAACACTTATGACCGTGGG
Organism: Myxococcales bacterium; assembly: GCA_019634385.1. GTDB lineage: Bacteria > Myxococcota > Kuafuiibacteriia > Kuafuiibacteriales > Kuafuiibacteriaceae > JAHQVK01. Next base: position 141,740 of record JAHQVK010000050.1, read on the forward strand.
TGAGCTTGAAGGTCTCGCTCCCAACGAGCGTATCACTTCCGCCCGATTCATTGGCCCTCGAGGATTCGTAGTGACCTTCCGTAACATCGATCCCCTATTCACCATCGATCTATCCGACCCCACCGATCCTAAAGTCGTTGGTGAGCTAAAAATCCCCGGTTTCTCAACGTACTTGCACCCACTTGATGAAGATCATCTATTAGCCCTCGGCGAAGACTTCCCAGAACCGGATGAGAATGGGAACCTAAACTGGTCGGAGCGATCACTTAAAATATCTATCTTTGATGTCAGTGACTTTAGTAACCCCACCGAGAAGTATATCCATCGACTGGGTAGCGTCTCCAGTAGCAGCGAGGCATTGTGGAACCACAAAGCCTTTAATTACTTCGCCGCTAACAAGACTCTAGCTATCCCCTTCACCGACTATCGTAACAGATGGGGAGGCGGGGACCGGCCGAGCATCGACGAACCTATCCAAGACGATGAACCAGATCCCGACCCAAGCATAGGAGATGAGGAACCAGGAGATGAGGGACCAGGAGATGAGGAACCAGAGCCCTCCGATCCCGATCCCGTGCCTCCACCTCCGGAAAATGTTGATATCTGGTCTCGATTCGTGAGTGAAGTTCGAGTCTTCACCATTGATGTAGATGAAGGCATTCAACCCGCAGGAGCTCTATCCATGAGCGATATATTTGCCCAGCGCGGTCAGGCTGATTGGAGCTATATATATTCCCCAGAAGTCCGCCGAAGCATCATGGCAGACGAATATATATACGGTATCACCGATGCAGGTATTAGAGTTGCATCCCTTGCTGATCCCTCGATTCCAATCGCCACGGTGGTCTTCAGTGATGAAGCAACACCAGAAGAAGAGTAACTATCTCCTCACTGCTTTCCGTGATTAGCGACGGTTGCGGGCAAACTAAACCCGGAGGCCTGTTCTTTCAAGGCCTCTGGGTGGGCCCGGAAGTGTTCTCGAACAACCTCTGCTAGTGCCCGTTTTTCCTGTTCCCCAACTACCGCGGGGCGAGTATTCGGAAGAGCCGCCACCAACTGATCAAGCAAACGAACCTGTGGTTCAACCAAACGCGACCGCCAAGACATCAGAAGCTCCCGGTCCACGGCTCTAGGCAAAGACCCCAGAATTCCTACGTCGTTTTGATCGTGTACCAGCAAACCAGAAGTTGTGCCTCGGTCTAACATTAATACCTGAAAGAAATATACGGTATGGTACCCGAGTTGCTCTAAGATAGCTTCTTCCGTCACCGGAAGTCTCCGATCTAAACACCGTCGAAGAATAGTAAGATACGCATCTATTGCTGCTCGCCCAATAGATTCAGCGAGGGTGTAGTCTTGAATAAATTCTCCGGAATTGAGTCCTTCTAGATAGAAATGATTCACTCCCCGGTGACGCTCCAAGGCAGGAATATAAAAATACTTATCCCCCTGGAGAGTCCCTTCCTCATACCAAGCACCCGAGGCCTTTTGGATCTCTTCAGCAAACCACGCGGTATCCTCCGGTCTCGGTATGGACGGATTCAGATCAGCCATAATGCGCCAATACCCCGCTTCATCACGTATTTCCGTGTAGCTTACGTGGATATGTACCGAGGGGAGACGGGGAGGGACCGGATGAATGATGGTAGATAAAGCAGTCGCAGACTTCAGCCGCTTATCTGGGAGATCATCATAGTGCACCTGAGACACATTAACGGAAGCGCGCCCATACAACTGGGTGTCCGCGATACATGCCCGATGCCCCCCTCCATGTTGGCCTTCATCTCGAAGCCAAGTGTGATTTTGTAAAGCAATTCTCTCTCCAAAATCAGCACTTAGACCTTCCAGTCCCAACACAAAACGCAACTTTAGCGCTTCAACCAACCGGAGGCTGTCAACAGCTCGAGTAGAACTTGCTGGTACCATCATTGCGCAAAGCGTACACGAAATGTGGAGCCTTCGCCGACTAGACTGTCAGAACCCAAAAGAACCCTCGTTCAACAATGAGGGACGCTATACAGCAGAAATCACTTGGGTTGACCCAAGTTCCGGCTTCTACGCCGGGCTATGCCCCGCTGCGCGACCACTTGTTGATTCTTATAGAATCAATTCAAGTGGTCTCTGCTATATACGCTCCGCTCGCCAATGTAGCCCATCTTCAGGATAGAACGGGAGAATCTCTACCCCCGGTGCAACCAACACTCGCTCCGGGACTTCAACCGGACGCGATTGGCGAGATAAGCGGATGCGACCCAAATTTACGGGAAGACCATAAAAAGCTTGTCCACGGTGGGAGGCAAATGCTCCAAACTGCTTGAGGGCCCCTTCTTCGTCAAAGACTTGAGCATACAGAGCAAGAGCTAACGGAGCGGTGTATAGGCCCGCACAGCAATGTGAGGCTTCTTTTGCAGAAATAGGGTGAGGCGCACTGTCCGTGCCCAAAAACAAGCGGGGATGCCCGGAACGTATTGCTCGACGAAGAGCTCGTTTGTGCTCCATACGCTTCAATACTGGCAGACAGTAGTGATGAGGACGCAGACCCCCTCTAAACATATCGTTACGGTCCAGTAACAGGTGATGCGCGGTTAGCGTACCCCCCACCGTTTCCGGCCCATCCAGCACAAATTGAACCCCTTCTTCGGTCGTGATGTGCTCCAGCACCACACGAAGTTGCGGATGCCGACGAACCAGCGGAATAAGTACGTCTTTAATGAAGACCTTCTCTCGATCAAAAACATCAATATCCGGTCCGAGCTTCTCACCGTGTATCAACAGCGGCAGTCCCATATCTGCCATTGCGTCAAGAACTGGATCCAGAGCGGCAACATCTGTCACCCCGTGAGCGGAGTTGGTGGTGGCATGAGCCGGATACAGTTTGATGCCAAACACCACATCAGAGGCCCCAGCCCGCTTCACCTCAGCGACAGTCATCTGATCGGTAAGATAGAGGGTCATCAGAGGGACAAAAGAATTGTTCGCGGGAAGAGCCCGAACGATGCGCTCTCGATATGCAAAAGCCTGAGCCACTGTCACAACCGGCGAAGCCAGGTTGGGCATAACTATTGCCCGGCCAAACCAACGGGCTGATTCCGCAACCACCGCTCGCAATAGCTCCCCATCTCTCAGATGAAGATGAAAATCGTCCGGAACCGGGATATCCAATTGGTCCGTCACTCGCTGCACGTGAGCTCACTGTCAGGAAAAGCTCAACCGGTATACGTGCCTTGATCGCCTATAATACGGATAGGATAACACGGCTGGTCCAAGACCACCGGTTCATGGCTGTTAACCAAAGCTCAAATTTTGTGCATTTATTCTACCTAGAACGACTTCTACCTGCGCGCGAGTGGGACCGACGACCTCGGCCCGACGACCCCCGTGAACGGCCTTGACCAGCACGAATCCCAGTCTTCGGTCCTTTGGGCTTGGCCCCTGATTGTGCCCTCGAACGCATGAAAAACGCCGGTTGGGGCCCGCGAGCTACGATTCTCGGATCAAGCCAAGCAGCGATGGTGACTTCATCTCGGTTATGAAACAACTGGCGCTTTCGGATCCCCTGCCAACCAGCTTCCCGCAGAACAGAGACCACAGACTGCACCATTTCCGCCTTCTTCTTCATGGGCAGCTTGATATTCACAATCATCTGCCGAGCCCACCCTCTGCGCCCCCATTTCGCCAAAAGCTGGGCCACCTCCAACGGGCGCCAGGCCATATCGCAAAGCAGCCAATCCATGGTCGAATCTGGCGCATAGGTAAACGCACTCTCCTGGAGATGGGAAAACTGCTTCGGCGAAAACCGCACCTTCATCTTGGCCGGATCAATCGCCAGCACATGAGCTCCGCGACCTATGGCCACCTGGGTCCATCCGCCGGGGGCTGCCCCCAAGTCCACGCAGTTATCCCCCTTCTCGGGGCCGATCCCCAGCCAGATTGTGGCCTCTTCCAATTTGAGTCCCGAGCGCGAAACAGCATCTTCTGGCCGCCGAAGGCTTGGTTTACCACCAGGATACACCGACGGAACCGCGGCCACCGGCGTGACGCCCACCAACACCGCATTTTCGTCCGCTACCCAGATCTGAGCAAGCAGCTGAGCTTCGTCTGGTCCGTATTCTTGAGCACGAAGTGCAGGCACCAACCGAACCCGAACCGCAGCGGGCAGTACTTCCCCCAAAGCTTGAGCAAGTCCTCGTCGTGGGTCATGCGGGTCGCGGCCATCTGCGGCAACAACCTGCAGACACCACCGAAGGTGAGACTTGGCGGCGGGTTGATGAGCACTGAGTGCCTTTGTCACTACATCCGCGATCTCCTCTGGACCACCGCTTTCGAGCACAGCATCGAGCAACATCGCTTGGCGGGCAAACGCAAGGTCCGCATAAGTAGCATCTGGTAAACGTGGTCGTTGGTCGGACGAGACCAACCCTTCGGCCATAATCTCCGCTTCAGAGTTCAGTTCGTCCACCAGGTCGCTCTCGCTCCCAGAGCGGGTCAAGAAAGCCCATGACATTGACTTGGTCGCTACTCCTGCGGGGCCAACCGGCCAACGGTTTTGTGACGAGATAGATTTGACCGATAAGGTGACGTATCGAATCAAAGAAGAGCATGGTAGAGGCCATCACCGGCCTTCGGCATGTGTGCAGGAGACAGTGGTCACAATGGGGAGGTTTAAGGTGCGACATTCGGGCATATCTACGTCGTTGATACGTAGCCCAAAGGCAGTGCAGAGAAGGAAGAGCGAAGCATGCAGCACCTCTCGGAAGTGATCGACTTCGAAGTCCTCATGGAGCGGGACGCAGACCGAGCTGCACAAGATGGCAATACCGCGCTCATTATCCGAGATCGGGCACTCGGAGAACAACTACCGCAAGGCTCCCCACTTACCCGGCTAAGATATTGGCTCGAAAACCGACGCCGAGTGGAAATCGACTTACCTGGCGAATCAGCGGCCAATCTGATTTCGCTACTTGGCTGGGCCCTACTGATCTTAGGCGCGCTCGCGGGCGCAAGTTGCGGTGCCGCCCTACTGGCTTACGACGGCAAGTCACCGATCAACGTCATGGCGTGGCTGCTCTATGTGGCTGGTATACCCTTTGTTTTTGCTCTTTTCCTTATCCTTGGCCTCATGATGCCAAGGAGGTTCCTCTCTCGAGCAGGACCGGTTCAAGCCCTCCTTGGGACGTTGATCCAACCGTTGCTCCGTCGGTTGCCAGGAGGCATCCGTTGGACCCAAAGCGTCTTTGGGCGAAGCTCCGGTATTGAACGCTGGCTCCTTGTTGGACTAACCCAGGTGTTTACGATCGGCTTTCTCTTCGCAGCGATCATTACATTGCTCGTGAAGGTGGTGATCACTGATCTCGCCTTTTCATGGAGCACCACCCTGCACCTCCGCAACGAGCAGGTCGCTAAGGTCGTCCAGGTGGTCTCGTCCCCATGGAAAGGAATGGTTCCGCTCGCAGTCCCCGACGCTCGCGCGATCGAACAGAGCAATTACAACCGATACATTGACGACTTCACCCCCAACGCTCCGGGGGACAATGCCATCCAGTCATCGATAACCCATCGATCATACCGTCGGCGAAGCAGCGTCGATCCGGTGACCAGCACAAGGTGGTGGATGTTTTGCGCAGCAGCCGTAGTCTGCTACGGGCTTATCCCCCGATTCATCCTCCTGTTGCTGTCCATGTGGTGCTGGCAACGAACACTCGCCAAATGGCCGGATCTAAAGCGAGCAGATGTAAGCAGTTTAATGCAGCGCCTCAACAACACCCATCCGGAGGGTGTCTTTACGCCCCGAAGGACCTCCGATATTGTTGAGCCCTACTCTACTCCGGATCCGCCGGTCCCGTCCGCAAAGATCACACCCGTCTCCGCGGAAGAGCCTTCAGGGGCAGACACTGCCGAAGCACAGCACCAGCAACCGCCCCTACTCACCGTGGTCTGGGGCTCAGCGGCTGCAGATCGCCAGGCCGCTGCTGCCGCTCTCATGCCTCCACCGCAAGAAGTGATGTCCGCGGGTGCCGATCTCGACCTAAGCGCGGAACGCAAGGTCCTCGAACATGCCGCAAATCAGCAACAATCTGTGCAAGTTTTGATTCCCCTTACTGAGCCACCCGTTGAAGACGTACTCAGTTTTCTTCGAGAGTTGGTTGCAGTGGCACCAGCCGTAGATATTGTGCCCATTGAGCGCCGAGAAAATACCTGGCATCACGCCACTATCGACAATCTCTGGACCCGCGCGTTGGCACGCGTTCAAGGTGTTGGAGTTCGTCAACCATGAAGTCCTCTGAACGCTCAGCCCCCGCCCTCGCCGTAGTGGGATGTGTCAACATGGGGAAGTCTTCGATCGTCGCTACCCTGGTTGAGGATGATACCATTCTCGTCGCCCCAGAAGCAGGAAGCACCACCGATTGTGCGGCGTACGATCTAAAACTAGGGAAGAACATCGCCTTCAGCCTGATTGATACCCCTGGCTTCCAGAATGCCCGTCGAGCGCTTGCCTGGGTGGAGCAATGGCTCAAGGATAATCAATCGCCAAATGTCACCGCAACTCAGGCTATTCGCGCTTTCTTCAAGATGGCGTCCAACAATCCATCCTTCAGCCATGAAGCCCGATTGCTTCAACCTATTCTGAATGAGGATTCGGGGGTACTGTACGTTGTCGATGGCACCCAACCCTATCTACAACGATACGAAGCAGAGATGCGCTTACTCGCGATGACAGGAGCTCCTCGAATGGGGGTCATAAATCTGCGGGGCACCCATTCTCCATACGCTGGCGAATGGGACGAAGCACTCAGACCCTGGTTCAAAGTTGTTCGGTTTGACGCACATGGCGCTGATGCGGAAGCACGACTCAGACTGTTCGCCAGTTTCCGAGGGGTTGATGACGCTTGGGGCCAGGTAGTTGACCAAGCCATCGAGCAGCTGAGAGAGGAACGGTCTCATCGCCACGACCTTGCCGCGGCTACTATCGCTCACCTAATTGTTGATATCTTGTCCTTCGACGAAGAAGCATCGTTAGAAACCAACCGAGAACGACAAGTGAAACGGTTATCTGAGCGACTGTTTGATCGACTGCGCAAACGCGAACGCGAAGCTCGTCAAGAGATCGAAGTCCTCTACCGTCATCATCGACTACAGCGCTCAGAAACCTCCCTGGCCATCATCGAGACCGACCTCCTCGACAAAGACCAATGGCGCCTCATGGGACTCTCCGCAAGCCAGCTGGCAAGTGCTGGAGCAGCGGCCGGAGCCTTAGCCGGCGGAGTGCTTGACGCGAGCGTCGGCGGAGCCTCATTCCTTGCCGGGACGGTCATTGGTGCCGCAGTTGGCGGCGTTGGCGCCATTTGGGGAGCCCAGAGCCTGGCGAGAGTCCGTGTTCTAGGTGCTCCCCTAGGGGGACGCACCCTCCGGGTAGAAACACCCGCCGGTGTCCAGTTTCCGTTTGTACTCCTCAACCGTGCTATTCTCCATTGGCGACTGGTTTCGGGCCGAGCTCACGCTCGTCGCGATGCTCTAAGCATTGAGGCTGGCAACACCGAAACATCCATAGTCAAGCAACTCTCCACTCAAGCTCGAAAAGAACTGACCTATTATTTCACCCAGATTAGGAAGCGAAGAGGCCGCATGGAGGACGGTGAGCGTCGTGCCATGATTCGCGCGATTCGAGCATTAGCCCCAGATACTCATCCTCAGGCCGCGATAAGCGAAGTCAACGACGAACCGGAGATGCACCCCAATGGAGTTCGTCAACGGGCATAACTTACCCGATACAACGCCCCTTGCTTGTCATCCGAAATGAGAAGACTACCGTCAGGTAATTCAAGAATATCTACCGGTCTACCCCAAGCCTCCTGCTCTTTTTCATTCAAAAAACCATCCACAAACGGCTCATAAGATACCACCTGCGACTTGGTGTCCAGTCGTGCCACCATCAACCGATAACCCACCTTACGGCTCCGATTCCAAGAGCCATGCTCCGCGAGAATTATTTGATTTTGGTACGTTTTAGGAAACTGTTTCCCTTGATAAAAATGGATGGCAAGCGGTGCTGCGTGAGCCTGGAGGCGGTACATAGGAGGTCGGAATTCTTTACACGCCCGTTTCTTTCCAAACTCTGGGTCCGGAATGTCACCCCCGTGACAATAAGGATATCCAAAATGCTGCCCTAGCTTGGTCACTCGGTTGAGCTCACATGGCGGTACATCATCACCCAACATATCTCTTCCATTATCTGTAAACCAGAGCTCACGAGTTGTTGGGTGCCAGTCAAAACCTACACTATTTCGCACCCCACGAGCGACGATCTCAAACTCAGAACCATCCGGATTCATACGAGTAATGGATGAATATGGATCCTCCTTCTCACATATATTGCAGGGCGCTCCCACTGGAACATATAATTTTCCGTCGGGACCAAAGGCGATAAATTTCCAACCATGATGCCGATCTGTAGGAAACGAGCGTTTGATGATCTCCCGTTTGGGGAGGGGTTCACTAAACTTGCGGCCCAGACCGCGCCAAACACTGACCTGATGGATCTCCGCAACATATACATCTCCTTTGAAAACGGCCACACCATTTGGCATGTTTAAGGAGGTAGCAAGCTCAACAACTTTATCTGCATCACCATCCCCATCACTATCTCGAACGGCATACACCCGATCATCTCGACTACCCACGAAGATGGTACCATCTTCCCCCCTAGCCATAGAACGGGCCCCGGGTACGTCGCTGGCAAACATAGAAATGGTAAATCCTGGCGGCAACTTAAGTGATGACAACTCAGCAGAGACAGATTCGGCGCTTGCTGTGCACCCCAAACCCACGGCAACCAAGAGCCCCGCAATTCTTTGCATGTCCGCAGTATACCTAAAACAGAGATACACGTCCATTGGGACGTGTGTCTGACGTCAGTCGGGAACTATGACCGGACTCCTGTCTTTTTGCTTCAACACCACAGAGCGTATTGCACACTCAGGACATCACAAGCATCAAAATTCAATATTATCAGAAAGTTACACCTGTTTTGTCTGAATATTCAAAGGGCCTAAAAACCGTGCTACTTTACATTTCGAAGCTTTCTGGAATGAACGTATGTCTTTGACATCAGACGCAGTCTATTACCCGTCCCTGGTTTGCCTAATTGTCCGGTTACCTATGGTCACCCCGTTTGTCGGCCGTCTCTGTGTCAGCTAGCCATTCTTAGGCTTCCTCCTCATCCAAACATTCAGGCTAAACGGGTACTTCGCAATAGTTCCATGCCTACGTCAAGGACGATTTCACATGCTTTGCTACCCCTTTGCCAACAAACGCTTAGTTTGCCATCCGCGGTAAGTAAACAAGAACCGGAGTGCCAGTCGCGAAAATAGTAAGCGGGTCCATAAGCCGTTGATCCCCTTTGGAAACTCATACTCAATACGATCAATAACCTCAACTTTGTTGTTGCCCACTGACTTATACTCGTGGGTATGGGACCAATAGTGCATCGGTCCTTCAACCTGCACATCCGTAAAACCGGTATCAGTCACCGCAATATGTTTTGCTTTCCAGCGAATCGGTTGAAATAGTATCCAAAGGGTGAAATCAGCCTCCATCCCCTCACTCATATCCCCATAAGCATGTAGCTCAATCCGCATGGGCGGTGGCGTCAATGCCTTGAGTGCCTGAGGTTGGCGATGAAAATGGCCAACCTTGTCCAATGAGCTGCGGACTAAAAATCGATGGGTAAATACATGCATCGCTCTATGCTATGATAAGTCGTTCTTGAAAAGCAAAGGTATACCACTAGTTCATACCAGCGCACCGCTTTCTCATCCCAGGATGATATGCTGGGAGCCAAATGGTGCTGAGCAACGAGGATTTCATGGTGATTCCGGAGGGCTTCAAGTAAATACACGTTTTACAGCAAAGACCACTTGAAGTAATTCTCTAAGAATCAACAAGGGGTCGCGCAGCGGGGCATTGCCCGGCGGAGAAGCTGGAACTTGGGTTCTACCCAAGGGATTTCTGCTGTATGGGGAGCAGCTCATTATCGTCGAATCTGCGTCTTCACCACTCCTGCTAGACCTTGGGGTGTATCACCAGCTCCAATACGGTCAACAACCACAAGGGCAAAAGTTTTTGTCGGTGATCAACTCATCACGCCTTCACAAATCCGGTTGCTTTGCTTACACAACCTCAGGTGCGCCGATCTACAGCGGAAATCACTTGAGTTGAACCCAAATGCCTGATTCTACGCTCGGCTTGGCCTCTGCCCGCGTATGTAAGCTGAGCTAGATACTCAACTCAAGTGCACTTTGCGGTAAGCATTGGGGCTAAGTGGCCGCCTAGGCCTGGATAAGAAATCCGCCAGTAGTTTCCCACCCCGGAACGATCCGATGTGCACTACCGCTCCAAACAACAACTTGGGATCAAGTAAAAGCTATTCTTCCTACTTGGCCAACTTGGCATAGCGCCATCGGACTGAGTATCAGAGGCTCTTTGGGGGAAACAAATTTCAGCTTATGGTTCCGATGGTCACCACATCACCATAGCTTGCCTAAGACTTTAACTCATTCATCTCCGAAACTACCGCCAAAAGATCATAGCGCCGTGAGCGGACTATATCCTCAGGCAACAGAGGTGGCGCAAACTTGCCGGTATCCATCCGAATCGCATCATATGGACAAGCCTCAACGCACAGGCCACACTGGATACATTTCAGCTCATCAATCGTAAATACTGATGGGCGTAGGTGACTCGCAGGGGCCGAAACAGGGTCCACCTCGATGTGAATACAGTCGGCTGGGCACCCAGTTTGACAAAGATAACAAGCAGTACAAGAGAGCACGCCTTCCGGTGTCCTTACCAAAGTATGTCGTCCGCGCAACCTTTCCTGACTACTATTAGATATGGCTAGTATCCGCGGAGATGGTAAAGGATCAAAAAATTTCAGAAAAACCTGTCCTAAAGTGCTGGCAAAACCAACAAAAATTTCTAGAACCATCCAACCTCGTTTACGGCTCGATTCTGATCGCAACACTTTGATGCCCACGTGATGTTCAGCACCTATCTTGGGGGGCGAGTCCCCTTGCTCTTCCAGATGCTCCATTTGATGCTCAGCTACGCCCATAGCTACACATCACTCAGCTCAAGTCCACACTGAGGAATCGAGCCCGGATCAACACCATCGAGCGGCGGACTCTTTGATGCCAGTACGCGAAACGCATCAAGCCAGGTCTGCGCGGAATGCCGACCGGACTCGGAGAACATTGTTTCCATCCAAGCCGAAATCTCCATACCTGTTCTACGCTCTTGAGCCGCTGGGATCGCGGAACGAATCCGCTGCAATCGACCGTCAACATTAAAAAAAGTACCGTCCTGTTCAAGATAACTTGCTAGCGGAAGAACAATATCTGCACTGCGACAAATATCGGTCCAGGACTGAGCTAACACCACAACACAAACATCACGAAGCACTGGTTTCCATCGTTCATCATCCGCAAACGCCGTTTCTCCAATGATCAGGAGTGTACGGATGGTCCCCGCCTGGAGAGCCTTAAACATGCCTTCAGCGCCATCATCGTATACACCAAAACTCTCGAGAACGAGTTCCGCACCTACGCGATTAGGATACGCATCCTCTACCCTTAGCAGGTCATCCTCCTGCCCTTTAGCTTCTCCAATGAGCGCATATCTCTCTACCCAGAGGTGTCGCTCAGTCATCAACAAAACGGAAGTCAGAGTCTCATTGGTCAGTGAAGGAGATACAACAACTCCAAGAGATGCATCCGCATCATCCCCAGGAGCATAGTCATATGGCTTATGGGCAGTAGTAACAAATCGGCTAAGCACCTGACCAAGGCGGGTGCCCACTTCTAACCATGTAGCCGTTATCATGGCTCCATCTTCACCTCGCAGATAAGGCTCACCAATAGTTGTCTTCGGACTGTTTAAGCTCATAAAAGACAACCGTCCGTCATCACAAAGCCAACCATTGTTCACCAAGGGATTGTCTCGACCTCGAAACCGCCTCACCTTTTGCTCATGCGCGTCCGCCCATACCGCACAACCCCGACCACATCCTCCGCACACCGTTGCCACGGATTTAAGAAACCATGGCCGGACGCCGTGATGAATCCCCGGCCCAGTCAGTGCGCCCACCGGGCACAACTCGACAGTGTTGAGACTGTATGGGTGGTCGAACTCTTCCCCATCGCGAATCCCAACCACCGTTCGATCCTTTTTTTCTATAGAAACCAATCTCGGCTGCTGCGCAATTTCGTCAGCAAATCGAATACACAGAGTGCAGTGGATACACCTATCCTCATATATCCAGACCCGAGGCCCCAATGGTACAGGAGGCCTGGAGATGTCCACCGACGCCGACCCCGACGTTTGCACGTCGAATTCCAGTGAGGTTGGCCCAAGGTGCATATAATCATCCTGAAGGTGACATTCACCCGCGCGGTCGCAATTCGGACATTCTGCAGGGTGCCGTTGCATAAAGCGCTCTAACGCTTCTATGCGTAGGGCGCGTATCCGTTCCGATTGAAGGTGAATAACCATCCCGTCCTGACACAGTCGCTCACACGCTCGAGCCGGAGCGTCCTCCCCTTCCACCTCCACAAGACACATTTCACACGAAGGTCGTGCACTCAGCTGTGAATGCCAGCAGTAGTTAGGGATCCCAAGCTGATAAGCTTCAGCGACCACCATTAGGCTCTGGCCGGCCTCAAACTTAACCTCCTGACCGTCGAGCGTAATCTTCGGCATGGTATTAGTACCCTGAACAAAAGACGGATGTGACGCAAGCATACCCATTCATCTGCGAGCAAAGACACATATCTATGCCCCCAGCTGCGCACATTAAAGGGTAAGCACTTAGCAACCAAGCCCATGTCTGGAATTCTCTGATAGTCCTCAAACCGATGTTGGGTACTGGTATCCGCGTATGAAAGCCTATATATGTAAGTATGACGACTACAAGCAACCAAAACAACCCCGGCAGCCAAGCTTCAAAACAGTAAGAAATCACTGATGGGTGCAAACGTCGGACATTAGCGGCCGGTTGAGTCGCGCAACCTCGTTCAGGCCGTTTGATGACCCACACAATCCCGACTGATCGCTACGTAAAACCGAAACGAGAGAGGCTCTACAGTGATCGGAGTGGTGTCTTGGCTCTTTTGGTCTTGGTAGATATGAACATTGTGCGCGATGACCCCTACTATGCTCATACGTGGCCTGTTCTGTTTTCTTGTCTGCGCTCCAGGCTGTGTGGGGTCACGGCCGGTGCCGCGCCCAGCCCCAGTTCCAGAGCCGGATCCACCGCCAACGGTGCCCCCCACAACCACCGCCTGTGGACGCTTGAAGCTCTTTGATAGCGACGGCGACGGCATCAGCAATTCGGTGGAAGACACCAACGCCGCCCGTCGCTACGCGGACCTCCAAACCGGACGTTGTGATCCCGATCCAACCCGCCCTACAGGAACCCCACACTCCGGGCAACTATCTGGGGCGCTCAATCTCCCCGATGACGGCGACGGATATGTCCATTTCCTTGGCAGCGATAGTGCTGATCAAGATGATTGGGGATCACTTCAAACCCTAACCTGCATCGAGCAAGTGGGTCGCCAACTCCGAGAAAACAATCTGCTTCTTAACGTCGGAGACATCAGTCTGCGAGGTGGCGGCCACTTTCCACCACATGCTTCCCACCAAAATGGGTTAGACATTGACCTACGCTATATAAGAAAAGACCGACGCTCGGTGCCGCTCGATCTTCGTATTGAACCTCAAGCTTACGATGCCGACGCTACCAAACTCGTTATGGACGCATTTGTTAAACTTTGTCCCGTTCATATTATTTTTGTTGATACAGACCGGATTCAATTTCCCATTGAAGATACGCCCATTTTTCATGCCAATGGCCACTCTAACCACGCTCATATCCGTTTAGAGGCTCCCCAACTATGAACATTCATCTCCTCTACAAAAAAACTAACGGTATAATTATTCATAGCAACCGGCCAAAATTGGCCTGTTGCATTGGCTTGGCTGGCCTTTGTATCGGATGGGCACCTTTGAATCAGGGAGTTTCGGGCGTGCGAATCAATCCCAAGAACACCAAGGCGCTGGAGCTGCTTTTGGACTCTGGAGAAAAGACTTCCATCACCACCGATAAACCGATGATGGAATCGGAACCCTCTCCTGACGGCCAATACGTTGCCGCTTTGGTTCTCAATAGCACTCCCACAGCAGGTTCCTTACCCAAATCAACGCTCCATGTATGGTCTAAGGAAGGCCCACCTATTACCCGTATTTCCGGTGCCCAGCGATTCGAATTTTCGCCGGATAGTAAATACCTAGCGGTTATCCTTGGTCGGCCTTATGAGGGAGCCCTGGGGTTCATTACCGAGCGGGTCGAAATAGTATCTCTTCCGTCCTGCAAATCTGTAACCGCACAAGGTCTCGAAAGCGCCCGCGATATCGCATGGATAAAAAGGCGCCCACCCTTTGGTCTACAACTTATTGCCGAAGTCAGCGATGAGAATGGACGCTCAAAGATAGTGCGCTATAACCCCGTAAATGGCCGAATACGTAACACCCATCTTAAGGGCCTACATTGTTCTCCCGATGGAGAGTTTTATGTCCTCACTGCGCGCGAAGCAGAGCAGGCTGGTATGTGTCGAGGACGCCGGGCCGTCACCGAAGGGTGTGTTCAAGCATTTACTTGGGAAAACCGTCGGGTTCGACTCCCCACAACCCTAAAAATCCGCGGACGCATTCGATGGGCGCGAAGGAGCGGACATGAACTGCTCGTCAACCGCCGCCGCTTAAGGCGCCAGCAGATGATGAGCCGTAGCAGCGACTCCTCCGATACTGTCCTCCTAGATGTTGGCACCGGAGCTGCCCGCGTAGTTCAAGACGCCCCCGTTGACTGGTCGTGGCGAACCCGACGCGGCGATGTTATTCTCAAAAACTCCGGTCGCCCTCGCCCTAGAGCCCTCCAAAAGCTCAGGAAGCGGATCTTGTATCGCAAACTTCAGCAAAACTATTAGGTGACGAGCAACCCCCAATTCAGCTCCTAGCCGTTCCTCGTCACTCCCTGCCTGAAAAATGCTACCTTCTTCAGCGAGCCGAACCTCTCCCGCTCTGTGCTCACCCCACTTATAGCAGAAATCACCTGGGTTAAACCCAGGTTCCTGCTTCTACGCGGGACTATGCCCCGCTGCGCAACCCCTTGTTGGTTCTTACAGAATCAATTAATATGGTTTGTGCTGAAGGGCGTATCTTTAGGTGAAAGCCATATGGCTACTCCGCAAAAACAGCTGTGCTTTTGCGGAGTAGATGCGCGTGATGAACCATAACAATGCTGCGTTCGACAAGGAACTATTACGAAGAGCCAGGAGTACCTCCACTTTAGCTTCGAAAGGAGACCAGCCTTTAGGTCACAACGAAGCGCCTTCCGGGCCTCAACGCCCCCGAAGGAGAGCAGGCTCTTGGAACACAACATAGAGCCTTCCGGGCCTCAACTTTAGCATCGACGAGAGGCTACTAGCCCGAATATCTCTAATTAATGATAGGGCGTGACGGTTAAGACCATCAAAGAATACAAAGCGTAGAAATGAAGCAGACACGACGCGAAACAGTATCCGAAATCGATGAACTGGTAGGAACAGAATTTCCCGTGCTGGATCACGGATTTATTCGCATTGTGGATTACATGGGATCAGATGGTGCCATTGTGCAGGCGGCGCGGGTTTCTTATGGAACGGGAACCAAAACCGCCAGCACCGACCGAGGGCTGATCCGGTACTTGATGAGACACCAACATACCTCACCGTTCGAAATGTGTGAGATAAAGTTGCATATAAAGCTGCCTATTTTTATCGCAAGGCAATGGATACGTCACCGCACGGCGAATGTGAATGAATATTCTGGCCGATACTCAGTGCTCGATAACGAATTCTATATTCCCGAAGAGCAACACATAAGCGGCCAAGGGACAGAGAACAAGCAAGGACGGGAGTCAGTCAGTCTGAGTGGGACTGAGGCCAAAAGAGTGAAACATCAACTGCAACAACACAGCGAAGCTTCCTACTCGTTGTATGAGGCTCTCTTAGGGACAGACGCACCAAAAGGGGCTGAGGCATCAAGTAGCATTGCGCGGGAGCTTGCTCGACTAACCCTCCCCACCAACATCTATACCCAGTGGTACTGGAAAGTGGATCTTCACAACCTCTTACATTTTCTCGCGCTTCGTATGGATACACATGCTCAGTACGAAATTCGAGCCTATGCCGACGTTATCGGTGAACTCGTTGCTAAGTGGGTACCCCATACATGGGAGGCTTTTCAAGACTATCGAGTACGTGGAGCACATTTATCACAGCAAGAGCTTAAAGTGCTACGAGACTTGCTTGAAGGCACTCAGCTACCGGAGGAGGGGCTTTGTGGATTATCAGTTCGCGAAGTACGCCAATTTCGGCAGAAATTGGGTCTTCGAAATGATAACTAGACTGCTAAACTCTCTAAAGCCTCTATTCCGAGGGGGCCCGCTCTACAGCAGATATCACTTGGGTTGAACCTAAGTTCATGCTTCTACGCCGGGCTATGCCCCCCTGCGCGAGTACTTGTTGATTCTTACAGAATCAATTCAAGCCGTCTTTGCTGTATTACTCACCCAACGCTAAGACACACTCTAGCTGCCCGTTTATCCGACCCCACAAGCACACTTCGGGTCGCCTTTGCCCTCAAACACTTCGACCGGCTTTGCCTCTCATCGGTTGCAGACGACTAGTACACCCCCAATGCCTCGAAAACTCTCACTAAATCCCAACTTCTAAACTATACCTAGTGGGCCAAAACAATGGCCTGCTTCGGAGGCAAAGCCTTGCCGCAGGTCAGTTAAAAACTTTTGGAGGACAGAAGAATGGTCACCTGACCTTCACTGTGAAGTGCTATTCAAGTTGGTGTACAACTATTCAACATATCTATTGACTAGAGGTCTGCAGTACAAGGCACAGATCAAGCTACAACTTTTCTTACAATTATGAAAGGCTCTCCTCAGATCATCTATAGGTGAGTAAATAGAAATGGATTATATAATGGGTAGTCATATATGTGTAGTGTCATCTTCTGGGATATACCAGCTGATGAGTGGTGTACCCAGTGTACATATATACATTGTAGGCACACAAGCATATGTGCTAAATTCACAGCCAGATACGGCAACTGGTGTATTACAGCATAACAAAGGGCTTAGCTCTGAGAGAACAGTTCAAACCCAGGATTAGTCCAGTGGAGGGTGGAGCTAGAAACAGATGTGAAGACATACTTGCTGCCAAACGATTGGATACTGCGGACACACTAAGCCTTGCCCTCAAACAACTGAATACTGAGGACAAACTCAGCAAGTTCTGTTGAGGCTTCTCCTCACTAGTAGGCCATCGTCAAAGTGGGCTGGGTGATCCGCGAAGTATCTTTTCCGTGGAACGCTCCGGATGAAGAGGGCGCATACCGGGCGTATGCAACCGATGAAAGGCGAAGCCGGTCCAGACCTTCCACGGAAAAAGGACCCGCGAAGCGCCTAACTCA
>JAHQVK010000051.1 GCA_019634385.1 Myxococcales bacterium
GATAGATTCTACTTCTAACATAGTTTTAGATTCGGGCCGATGAACTTAACAGCCGGTTGATCTAGCCCTGGACGCATCTGTCGACCGGTCTTTCCGTGAAATGTCCTGACCATTAAGAAGTCTCTCCTCGGTCGCGTACCGCCAGGTACGCTGGCCTCGTCGTCAGAGCGTTTCACGAAAAGCCGGGCTCGATAGCTACACACAGGGCTAAATCAGCTGGCTGTTAAGGGTGGCATGTACTGGGTGTGAAGATTAGCAGCTGAAGCGGGGCCATAGCCCGGCGTAGAAGCGGGAACCTGGGTTCAACCCAGGTTGTTTCTGCCGTAAGGATAACACCAATCAGGTCATGTTAGTCCTCTGATTAGGAGCCCATTTTCTCTTCGATTTCCCTCACCCCGGTGACTACCCATATAGTGCCATTTGTTTTTGATAGTAAGTATAGGTTGTGTTGGTTATCATAGCCAAATCGCAAGTCAACTCGAGAACTACCAAGCAACTGATTCATTGTCATCTCCACCTTTGTTTTAGGATCAATGACGGTGAGACTATAAATGGTTGCGAGATGTCCTGGGTCTTGGTTCATCTCCGATTCCTCAAGATACATTATATCACCGGTCACTATATCGCCAAATATGTATTTTCCTGAAAGACCGGTGATCGAGCCACGGTACATGAAGCCGGCACTGATTGCAAAGCCAGCGTCTTTAGGGCACTGATTAGTTCTCTTGTGTTCATATGCAGCGATAGGAGGGATAAAGTCTCCGCGATTCCCTGATATCGGAAGAAGAGAACAGCGATCGTTATCGTTGTACTCATAGTTGCCTTGATGTTCACTCCATCCAAAATTGTCACCGGCCTGTGCTCTATAAATATTTTCGATGGCCTTTTCTCCAATATCTCCTAAATACATATGATGGATGGCATCAGTGGATAGCTGAGTGTCCCAGCTGAATCTGTGTGGGTCGCGTAGCCCATATACATATATCTCGCCGAGTGCATTATGTTTCCTAACAAAGGGGTTGTTCGGAGGTATACCATACTTGCCGCTTTTGCTGTTCTTTCCCAAAGGATCGATACGAAGTATTTTGACAAAAGGAAGCGCCAAATCTTGCGGCTCTGAGTTACTGCGTCCGGTACCACCATCACCGACGCTGAGGTACAAAAGGCCGTAGTCTTTGTTACCAGGTGTGGAAGTTGGATTGAAAGCTATCTGCTGGATGCCATGTAAGCGAGTTGAGAACCCGAATCTAAGTACTTCTCTTCTGGTTCCATGAAAGCGGTTTGATGTCGGATCGTGGGTGTGCCATTCGCTAAGTACACCATGCAATTCCGTAGTACTTTGCTCCCAGTCAGTGACATCCGAGCTTGATGAGGCCTTTTCGGTATGAGTCGTATAAAGAAGACCGTTACTAGAAAAGTCAGGGTGAAATGCGGCGAAGCCCAAGCCACTTCCCAAACCACTACTTGCCCAGAATCGTGAGCCCAACGTTGACCTAACATCGAGATAGGGTATTGGTTTCGAATCAATCACAAGGTAAAGAACGCCGTTTAAGTCCGGAGTATAGAGCCGACCAGAACCGTCTGGGACTTCACCTATATAGTTAATACGAGCATGTCCTTGTAGTCGTGTGTCGCTCGGTCTAGGAGTCGGGTGTGAAGCTGGAAACTGGACGTATTCTTTCAACTCCAGAGCTAAACGGGTGTCATGAAACTGGGTTGGGGATGTTGAGTAAAAAATGACAGCATAGAGAATGAGAGCGCAGAGAATGAGGGCACAGACAAAAGCAGTGGGGGAATTGGTTCTAAAGTACCTAAGCACATCTATATCCTTACGCGGAAAAGATCTTTGGAGTGTGACACTGAGCCGAGAGCTTGAAGCATGTGTGAGCTACAGAGTCTTGAATTGTTAACGAGCAACCCATACCGTGGCGATATCGCCTTCTTCGGGAATCTTCAAGTGCTTAGTCCTGATGTGGATGGACCTCTACCTTCGTACTCAGATACAGCAGAGCTAACTTGGGTTGAACCCAAGTTCCGGCTTCTCCGCCGGGCTATGGCCCGCTGTGGGCTATGCCCCGCGGCGCGACCACTTGTTGATTCTTATAGAATCAATTCAAGTGGTGTTTGCTGTAGTAAGACTCACAAATTGGTCGAACTCGTTGTCAACATTACGTTCTTCTTAAGAAGTTCGGCTGTACTTTGGGGTGCGAGACGCAGAGCAAGGAGTTTACCCTGAATTAAGAGTATGGAAACGATGCCCAAGGGTTTCTTGTACAATTGCTGAATCCATGACGCAGAGTGGTTGCCGTTTGGCTAATGGGCAAAGAGTCCAAGCATTTTGCCAAGAAGGAGCTTTTGCACCGATCGTCTATATTAGGTCGTTTCTTTACATTCCGGCGGTTGAGATGACGCCGTATCCCTTGTTTGTGAGGGTTCGGCCCCGGAGGGTACTGGATGAGCTGGGCCGAGGGGCCCGAAAGGGTGGCGAAGCCACCGAGCCTTCACCCATGTGGGAAACAAGTAAGAACGGGATCCGGACTGTAAAGGCATGCCCCAGCAAAAGGATAGTGTGCGCCGTTTTTGGGCAGGCATAGAGAGCATACGGCAAAGCCCACTTGAATTGATTCTGTAAGACGCACCAAGTGGTCGCGCAGCGGGGCATAGTCCGGCGTAGAAGCAGGAACCTGGGTTGAACCAAGTGATTTCTGCTGTATAGTCGACGGAAATGGTGCCCTAACCTGGAACAAGATTGTTCCGCAGTGAGAGCAGACATTCGTGGTCTTTCGATAAAGCTTAGCTGACACACTGTGTTCATCAAGTGGATGATGATACGTGAGTAATCGAGTAGATGTATGCAGCATGGCTTTTACAGCAAAGGCTTCATTTTTACTAAAGTAGATATCACTTGAAATAGGTTACAGCGACTGTACCTCTAAGATGTGATGAGACGTTCTTGTACAGCAAAGCCCACTTGAATTGATTCTGTAAGAATCACCAAGGGGTGCGCAGGGGGGCATAGCCCGGCGTAGAAGCAGGCACTTGGGTTAAACTCAAGTAATTTCTGCGGGATACTGTCTTATAGAGCGGATCGGCCGGTTGGCAATTATGAGAATTATTGAATGATGGCTCCATCCTCTTTCGTAAATGGGCCGGGGAGAGGGTGTTCAAGTATGGAGAGTACGGACTCTGACGGTCGGCAAAGCTTAATGCCTTTGGATGTAACAACAATGGGGCGGTTAATAAGGATCGGATGCTCCATCATGAAATCTAATAGCTGATCATCGGTCCATTTGGGGTCATCCAGGTTGAGTCTTTCGTAGGGAGTGCCTTTTTTCCGGAGAACATCTTTAATCGCGATACCCATTTGCTGAATGAGCTCAGCCAGCTCTTCTCTGGTGGGTGGGGTTTGGAGATATTCAATCACTTTAGGATCTTCACCTGTTGCTCGAATCATGGCG
The DNA here is from genome assembly GCA_019634385.1 of Myxococcales bacterium. GTDB lineage: Bacteria > Myxococcota > Kuafuiibacteriia > Kuafuiibacteriales > Kuafuiibacteriaceae > JAHQVK01. Next base: position 3,459 of record JAHQVK010000051.1, read on the forward strand.
AGGGTGTTGCGTGACGTGCCGCACTTGGGATTGTGATAGATAATGACTCGGCTCATACCGTGTGAAGTGTTGTAGCGCATAAATTGTCTGATGGCACAACTCGTGATGCCATAGGGTAGAGAATTGATGCCTTAGCAGCCTGTTGATTTAGCCATGTGTGTGGCTATCGAGCCCGGCTTTTCGTTAATCGCTCTGACGACGAGGCGGGCGTATCTGTCGGTACGTGACCGAAGAGAGACTTCTTGTGGTCAGGACGTTCACGGAAAGGCCGGCCCATAGATGCGTGCAGGGCTAGATCAACCGGCTGCTAGGCCTTAATAGAGTGCAAGAGAGTGTGTGTACGATTCAGAGCACCTGAACACAGATGGAAAATCTCATGCCTCAGGCCTCAATGGGGTGCAAGAGAGTGTATATACTATTCAGAGCAAATATCGCTCCCGCATGGCCTGCTTCTGGGATTTCGATATATTGAGAGTTTGGGACAAGCTCAGACCAGCGTCGTGTTTGTTGCGCAGGAACGAACGGATCTTTTAGTCCTTGCACAAACAGTACTGGGTACCTGACATTGGGTAACCTGAAGCCTAGGTGGCCTGAGCGTGCGAAATCCTCGATGGCTCCGCGGGTGCCTTGTTTAAAGACTTCATGGATGTGTGCCGAGAATAGGCCGTTTTGGATGACGGTGGTAACAAAGGCTTTTTCAGCACCTATTGCGAGGAGACCAAGGATGCTTGTGGGAAGGTTTGCTATCCGGTAGATCAGCCAAAAATACAGCCTGAGCACAAATGGTATTCGTCGTGCCAAGAAATACGCAATGCGGTCGATCCTGCCGGCTACCTGGTTGGCCTCTGTTGCTATCCCGCCGGTTGCGACCACTACACAGCCCAGAAGCCTCTCAGGAAGAGCATGGGCACATGCGAGGGCATACGGGCCGCCTCCGGAGCCGCCAAAGGCCACAAAGCGATCGATGCTAAGTTCGTTTGCTAAGGCCAAGATATCAGGCGTGAGTTCGCTGACCGTGCACCCGGGATATGGAGTAGATCCCCCGTACCCGGGGCGATCTGCGGCAATGAGCCGGATACCCCGGGACTTTGCCCAATCAGCGGCGAGAAGGGCTTCGAGTCGGCAGCTGGGGGCTCCGTGGAACCAAAACCAGGGTTCTCCGGTTTTGTCACCATAGATACTGTAGGTGATGATGCGGTTGTCCTCTAGTTGTAGTTGCTGAGGTTCTTGGTGGAGACGCTGTGCGGTGAGGCGGCGATCGAGCTCCTCAAAAGCTAACGATGAGTCTATTGTCATGCATAAGTGTAGCCGAAGTCTTTTGTTGGCGATACTGATGCTGTTGAGTGTGAACTATGACGTATCAGCCTCGAGAGCCCTTGGCTGGCGAGATCGTCAACGCTTGAGCTACGTGTCTACCCTCGTTATACAGCAGAAATCCCTTGGGTTGAACCCAAGTACCTGCTTCATAGCGTGGCTATGCCCCGCTGCGCGACACCTTGTTGATTCTTAGAGAATCAATTCAAGGGGTCTTTGCTTTACAACGAAGATTAGTAGGTAAGTCTCTCCATTTGTAGGGATCACTCAACTGACCGCGGCGTTTTCAGTTGAAACCTCGCTACAGAGGGTAGGAGTCTCAGTTCAACCGGTTCTACGGTATGGAAGAGAATCGGTGATGGATGGAACTATATTTGCCCCCATAGAGTTTTGCGGAAGGCTGGGTTGACGAAGTACGCAATCAATAGGGAGATCAAAAGACCAATCGAAGCGCCAAGAGCATCTCGCCCCATGAGTTTGAACGCTTGCCACCAGTTTCGTTGCGTAGAGCCCCGTAGGGACATGGCGACCTCTCGCCCACCTAGTAGACCCAAAAATACCCAGGTTGTGCTCATGGGGATCTGGGAGACGGCCTTGAAGTAGTACAGGATGATTGTGTAGACGAGGTCGATGATCGTTGCTGGTCGGACATCTATGACTGAGGACTTCTCATCTACGATCTCTTGGATGCGCTCACCGCCGCTGCGAAGGAGGAGGCCTAAGCCTATGAAAACTATTAAAGCAAAGGCAATAAACTCTATGAGCTGTAGTTGTCGGGGCAGGTATACCGCGATATTGGCTGCATCTTGCATGATCCAGACGGACCACAAGATTCCGGAAGTCACCCACTGGGCTACGCGCCAGCCAGGGGACGCTTCACCTACAAACCAGCGTTCGAAGAATTTTGATAGAAGTAGCCATACCAGCATGGCAACTCCAAAAGCTACTGCATATCCGACCAGACTTTTGGCAAGAACGTTACCAATACTTCCCACCGATGTTGCGAAGCTGGTGAGAAGAAGGAAGGTGGTGGAGACCGGCATTCGCAGTCGGGTGAGAATGAGGAGGCATAGGGGAGCGGCTACTTGGAGGAAGGAGAATTCCGTTGGCGTGTAGTCGAAGCCTTTGGATTGAAGTCGGCCGTAACTCACGTCTCCGCTGTTAGTTATGAAGGAATAGGTGACGGTCGCAAGAAAGATCCCACCGATAAATAGCCATAAGACCCACCATTTTTGTTGTCGGTTGGAGGCGATGAAGGTTCCGATGGTCTGAATAGAATCATTAGCGACAGCGGCGTAGGCTGCAAAAGCAAATCCTATCCACCGAGCTACGCTGGCATACTCGTAGGTACCACCTACCGCTAGGAACCCGGCGGCGATGAACAAGCCGAAGTTTTTCTCCCGTCGAAAGAACTCGAGGAAGAATTCACGGATATTACTGAGGCCATAATACCGCCTCTGGGGTTTTGTTGTCTGGGATGCTTCGTTCATGGGTTCCATGAGAACTTCGTCCGGCGCGTGCCGAGGTACAAAAGGGCTAACATGGTCGCATGGAGCGAGAAATATGGGGGGAACGGAAAAGCAAAGATGTCACTTACAGCAAAGACCGCTGGAATTGATTCTGTAAGAATCACCAAGGGGTCGCGCAGCGGGGCATAGCCCGGCGTAGCAGCAGGCACTTGGGTTCAACCCAAGTGATTTCTGCTGTATGTGAAATCTTTGCTCGTCGGTTCGTCATTGGGGCCATAATTGGTACACCTGAGCGATCGGTATGGCCCGGAGTAGGGGAGGTGATGCCTAAGGATTAGGGAGATTTACTAGGGCGCGTCTTTCCGTGAAACGTCCTGACCACTAAAAGTCTCTCCTCAGTCACGTACCGCCTGGTACGCTCGCCTCGTCGTCAGAGCGTTTCACGAAAAGCCTGGCACGACAGCTACACACATGGCCAAATCAACCGGCTGCTAGGCACCGTTTATGACTTTTTGCCCAAAAGCGTAGAGGTTTTGGTGGAGCACATTTGCAGTAGTAGAGGCTCAAGCTGCAGCTCGGATCGATTTCCGACCACAGCAGTTGTCCAAACAACTGCTCCGTGAAAGTTTAGTGACGTTACCGTAGTACCGAAAGAGACACCGTTCGATACCAATTAACGCTGGACTCGTCCCGAACCGTCACCGCCCATGAGCTTTTCGACTTCAGACCGACTAACCCGGTTGAAGTCGCCAGAGATCGAGTGTTTGAGACAGCTAGCAGCAACGGCAAAGTCTAACGACTGCTGGCGGTTTTCGTAGAACTGAAGGCCAGCAATGAGGCCGGATGCGAAGCTGTCTCCCCCGCCCACTCGATCGATAATATCAGTGATGTCGTACTGACGAGAGAGCTTAAAGCCGTTGGCATCTCGTAAACAAGCGGACCAGCCATTCCGATCCGCACTCTTACTTTCTCGTAAGGTGATGGCGATCGATGACATGTTTGGATATAATTCAAGTACGCGAGCGGATAATCTCTCGTACTTTTGTTTGTCGAGTGATCCGGATTCTATGTCGACGTCAACGGTGATGCCTAAAGATTTCTGGCAGTCTTCTTCGTTCGCGATGCCAACATCTACATATTTGACAAGCTCCCGCATAACTTCTGGTGCGGTCTTTCCATATTTCCACAGCTTGCCACGGAAGTTGAAGTCGCAAGAGACCGTCACTCCGGCCTCTTTGGCTGCTTTGCACGCAACCATGGATAGATGAGCGCCACTTTCGCTCAAGGCGGGAGTTATACCCGTGATATGGAACCACTTGGCGTCGGAAAAGATGGTTTTCCAGTCGAAGGCGTTCGCACTTGCCTCCGCAATAGCGGATCCTGCACGATCATAGATGACTTTACTAGGACGTTGGTTAGCACCGGTTTCAAGGAAGTAGATGCCCATTCGTTCTCCGGCGCGAACTATGTGCCGAGTATCTACTCCAAAACTACGTACTTCGCGAATACAAGCGTCTGCGATATCATTGTCAGGAAGAGCGGTTACAAAGGCTGCATCAAGCCCATAGTTGCTAAGGGCTACGGCTACGTTGGATTCTCCTCCACCAAATGTTGCTTGAAGTAATGGTGATTGGAAAAAACGCTCATGTCCTGGCGATTTGAGTCGCAGCATGATCTCCCCGAAGGTTACAAACTTGCTCACTGCTTTACTCCCTTGGCTCGCTGGGCGATGACGATCGCTTCCTGGGCCAATTGTGTAATGGTTTGATACTTACCTTCCGCGATTGCGGACTTAGGTGTTAGCCAACTACCGCCGCAGGCAAGGACGGACGGCAGAGCCAAGAAGTCGGCCAGATTGGTGGCGGAAATGCCGCCGGTTGGCATGAACCGCATGGACCGAAAAACCCCAGCTAAGGCTTTTAGGGCGGGCACTCCACCAGCGATTGATGCGGGGAAAAACTTGACCACATCCAGACCCAAGTTATAAGCGCGCTGAATATCACTAGGGGTATAAATACCCGGGAAAACCGGTATATCAGCCTTCTGGCAGGTGGTTACGACTCCCTCATCGAGGCCGGGAGAGACAACAAACTTTGCGCCGCTGTTGATGGCTTGCACCGCTTGCTCAGCCGACAAGACGGTGCCTGCTCCCGGTGTCATTTCTGGTACTTCCTTAGCAACAGCCCTCAAACATTCGAGGGCGCGATCGGTACGAAACACAACCTCCGAGACCGTCAATCCGCCAGCGGCAAGAGCTCGTGACACTTCAACAGCAATCTGAGGGTCATCCGCCTGCACTAGCGGCACAATGGGTAGTTTTTCGAGGATCTCGCGAATACTCATGAGAACTTGACTTGTTCCAAATGTAGAACTAAGTTCCTTTATTGAATGGGTGTCTAGTCTCGGAGACGGACATTGTCAACCGGTGTCGAAATGGGTTCTGTAACTAAGGCTTTTGAGATCGTCAAAGCTGTTACCGATGCTGGTAGTGGTGGGTTGACGTTTACCCGTATTATCCAACAAACAGGCCTACCAAAAGCAACGGCGCATCGATTAGTGCACGAGCTTTCAGATATATCAGTGTTGTCCTTTGATGCTGGTACCCGGTGTTACCGAGGAGGGCTGATGCTTGCGCGCCTTAGCGCCAAAGTCTCGGTTGACTATGATTTATGCAGTATCGTTCGTCCACACCTTGAGGCGCTGCAGCGAGAGACCGGACACGTAGCTACTTTGGGAGTTCGAAACCACAATGATGGGGTATATGCGGATAAGATCGAGCCGAACGATGTGAGGATTCGACTGCATTCGATGGTGGGCAAGAATTTTCCGTTACATTGTACGGCAATGGGGAAGGTGTTGTTAGCTTATGCTTCTTCGGAGGATGTCCGGCGAATAAGTAAAAGGCAGCTAACAAACTACACAAAGCATACCATTACTGATGGGAAATTATTGCGCGGAGAGCTTTCGCGGGTTCGCGAAGAGGGTTATGCCCTGGATAGGGAAGAGATAACGCGTGGTTTTATGTGCGTGGCGGCCCCTATATATGATGCTCAAAATGAAGTCACCGGGGCCATGAGCTGTACTTTTCCAAGCTATATCTCGGTAGAAAGAAGTATCCGTCATGAGATTGAGGCGGTTATTCGCCATGCAAAAGCGGCTTCAGGGCTTATTTGATACCCGGATATGGGTTCGATACTGTTGAATAAACCAAACCATTTGGGTGGCTCTCGAGATATATCTGGTGACTGATACTGCGTGACTACTTGTTGATTCTAGAAGAATTACCAAGTAGTCACGCAGCGGGGAAGAGCCCGGGGTAGGAGCAGGAACTTGGGTTCAACCCAAGTAATTTCTGCTGTAGGTGACTTTGTTTAGCAAAGTGTGGAAGGAGGCTGTAGAGCTTAGGCTAAGACTGAAGGTAAATAGTGTTTATTGTAGAGGCTAGCAGCCGGTTTATTTGGCCATGTGTGTAGCTATCGAGCCCGGCTTTTCGTGGTCAGGACCTTTCACGGAAAGACCGGCTGATAGATGCGTGCAGGGCTAGATCAACCGGCTGCTAGGGCGTGTCTTTGAACTCCGGCTGTGGAAATGGCGCCGCAGCCTACGTTTGTGAGGGGTCGACTCCAGAGGGCAGGTACTGGATGTACCGAGGGGCCCGAAAGGGTAGCGAAGCCACCGACCCTTCACAAACGCAGGAAACAATTCAGAACGCGGTCCGGAGCTTAAAGACACGCCCTAAATTAAACTCTATCGATGTAGTTCGATTTGGGAAAGGTCAAAAATGTACGAGAAGATTTTAACGTTTTGGTTTGATGAAATATCAACCGAACAGTGGTGGATAAAAGACCCAGAATTTGATCAGCTCATTCGTAGTCGGTTCGCCTCAGTACATGCTCAGTCAATAAAGGGAGAACTGTATGATTGGCGTTATACAGCCCAAGGACGATTGGCAGAAATTTTGGTGCTTGATCAGTTCTCTCGCAATATTTATCGGGATCAAGCACAGGCTTTTGCTGCGGACTCAGCAGCCTTGGTACTGGCACAGGAAGCGGTGTCCTTAGGTGCTGATCAAACTATAGAGCAAGATAGACGTGGATTTTTGTATATGCCCTATATGCATAGCGAGTCTAAGCTTATTCATGAAGTGGCGATAAATCTATTTGTGACCTTGGGAATAGAAAGCTATGTCCAGTTTGAACAAAAACACAAAGTGATTATTGATCGCTTTGGACGTTATCCTCACCGCAATGACATCCTTGGTCGAGTATCTACACCACAAGAGCTTAGTTTTCTATCCCAGCCTGGCTCTAGTTTTTGAGTGGTTACGGGGCAACACAGACGACGTTTGCCGTATTGGCACATGCCTGAAATTAGGCGATACAAAGTTTTGGGGCGTATTCTTAAGGACGGATAGGGTCTGTGGTTTGTCCCTGCTTTGGGTTAATACAGCAAAGACCCCTTGAATTGCTTCTCTAAGAATCACCAAGCGGTCGCGCTGGGGGGCATAGCCCGGCGTAGAAGCAGGAACTCGGGTTCAACCCAGGTGATTTCTGCTGTATACGGTAATCAGGGGTCTCCCTTCTGCGTGGGGCCTTTTGGTCCGCTAGCTATGGCTTGTCTTTGTCCGAGCTCGAACATTCAGTCATACCAAATGCATTGTCATGTAGCTCCGCGCTGAGGGTAAAGACTGGCTCCAGAACAGTATGTAATATATTGTACGTTCGGAGGATTTGCGCAAAGATCATAACGTATGGTGGCAACCCAGTTGTAGCAGCTGGTTGAGGTTAGTTTCTGCATATGGTTGTATGTAGACGTATGGGCTACCGTCATCTTTGTAATGTGAATGTCTGTAGATATGAAGTAATTAGGGAGCGATGACGCTTCCAGAAGGGCTTTCTTGGGCGCAAGCGGGTGGGCTTGTGGCCGTGAGTTTTCTGACCTCAGCCTGGACTGCAGCTGTGGGCCTTGGAGGAGGATTGATATTGTTGTCGATCATGGGACTTCTTTTGCCTCCAGCCACGCTCTTGCCCGTTCATGGGGCGGTGCAGGCTCTCTCAAATGGTGGCCGGGCGATGCTGCTTATTCGGGATATTTCATGGCCAACAATCGGATGGTTTATTCCGGGGACGGCGATAGGTATAGCCATCGGGGCAACGATGGCAGTGGCGTTACCGGTTGAAATATTTCGAGCCGCGATTGGAGGGTATATAATTGTGACCGCTTGGAGAAAGCTCAACTTGCCACTAGGGGCCTCTGGATGGACTATGCTTTTAGGAGGTCTGTTGTCTGGGGCGGTGAGTACCGTCGTGGGGGCCTCAGGGCCACTCACTATTTCAATATTTCGGCAGGCTGGCTTAACCCCAGGGGCCTTATTGGCGACATCAGCACTATCGATGCTTTTGCAACATACAGGGAAAGTCTTCGCTTTTGTTGTTTTGGGTGTGGAAGTCTATTCATGGGCTCCATTTATAGTTTTGATGGCTGCATCGGGATTTGTGGGGACAGCAGTTGGGGTTCAGCTTCAACGTCGTATGTCAACAATGCAATTCGCGTGGTCCCTGAAGTGGATGTTAACCGTTGCAGGAATACTATTAATCTATCGGCGATAAGAAGGTGGCCGTACGCACGGAGACTTGACAGCATATTGATCTAGCCCTGCACGCATCTATGGGCCGGTCTTTCCGTGAAAGGTCCTGACCA
>JAHQVK010000052.1 GCA_019634385.1 Myxococcales bacterium
CGAAGCGGCGCGGAAGGCAGCCCATAGTCGCCTCAACATAGCTATCTATGGATGCTCGCTGACCAGCCAAAGCCCGCAGGAGAGCAATGTGGCCTTGGGCTTTGCGACAAAGCAACTTCGATATTGGTTCTTCAATGAGCCCTTGGCCCCGGTGGAGCAGCTCGCGTACGTCGGTTGGACTCGGCTCGTATCCTCCCGCTGCACCGCAGGGATCAAAGTCGATGATAGTCGGATAGCGCTTCTTACTCTAGACCTGACGAGCCCTCGGACTCAACGTAAGCATTCATGAGTTCTCTGCCCTTATCATGCTTGATACGGACCCGGACTCGCCGAGTCAGATTGTTGATCTTAGTTTCCCAATAGTGGTCTTTGGTGAACATCTTAGATAAACTAAGCTCGTAGCCATAGGAAATTCTTCCGCCGGGCTCGACGGCGGTGGAGAAAGCACAAAAGAACTGCTTCATGTGTGGGTAGTCTCTTCTCATCTCGATCCGCATCAGCCGATGCGAAGGGCGTGTGGGAAGGATGGAGATCTTCGGACTACCATTTTCTATCCATATCGCCTTAGACTCTCCGAGTACGAGCTCGGCGCCTATATTCACAGCATCGAATGAGAAAACAAACTTGGCATCCCCCTCTGGGTTGATGATGTCGATATCTACTCGGTGTTCGAGGTACAAGAGCCCTGGAACAACGCTGTGCTTGGCGGTGCACCCATAGACTTCTTCTTCTTCGACTTCGGGCCTGTCTTTACTACCAATGCTTTCAAATTGAATGGTCCCCGTAGAGCCACTTGCTAGAGGAAAACCTAAGGCTCCAGTGCTGCTCCGTTCAGGCATCGAACTACCGATCGGCTCCTCATACTGAACCGCCCCAGACGCTCCGAGACGACCGTCAAACTCCGTGCTAACGCCAGAACGGCTGCTCTTTGTCGAATACTCCATGACAGATGAATCCTCCGACCTTGCTCTTTCAGCGGCCTTAGCAAGCCCTCGAAGTTCCTCAGCCACACTCTGGTCGACTTCTAGCGCACAAATGCAAGCCTCCAAAAGAAAATTGCTGGCTGGAATAGTGCGTCCCTGACGCCAGTTCCGCAGTGTATCTGAGTGGATACCGACCTTGTTTGCGAACTTCTCTTTGCTCCACCGCTTGCCCCCATTGCCAGCTCCGCACTCGAGGAGCTCTTCTAGGCGATATGCAAAGGTTCTCATAGGTGAAGTCTAGTCCGAATCTCCCGAATTCGGAGCATTTTTTTCAGCATCTAGATAGCGAAGATGAGTTTATCCGCAGACCCTCAGCCTCACCCATTTCCACAGCCTCAGTGGCCGTGGCAAGGACGAACCTGTTAGAACATCAGCCCTCCAAATCGGTAGGTCTCACAGAGCATTGCACGACCTCGACAAGACAGCTCTTTGTCGGAGATTCAGCAGCCCCTCGAAGTCGAACCAATTCATGCGAGCACATAATGTTGATATGCAGTCTATGTAAGGCGATAGATAGTAATTTCACCAAGCATGGAATGTCCCGAAATTGGGCTCTTTCAGGCTTTTCGGGCTATTTTTCGTAGCCACGAGGCATCAATCTGCGCTGAAGGAAACATGGCCAACCATGACACAACACTAGATGTGTGCGCGTCATCCATATTTTTGAAGGACGCTAACACAACTCGGCTCTTTGCAGGATCGCCACATCTACAGCTCTCGAAGCCTACTTTATATGCACCTCAGGGTAAAGTGGGGGATGGGTCTATAGATAAGTGGGTTTAGCAAAGATATTTTTCGAGATTTTTATTCATGAGTACCATAGAGAATCAAGGATTGATGCGTCATTCTGACAAAACTGTTCTCTCAATAGATAATAAATATCTATCAGAAGCAAATCTGGACACCTTTATAGATATTCTTGGCAGAACCATTACAAATACACTCCGTTTTCGGATAGAGACGGATTGTGTGCGGAGTGCGGAAGTTGGCGCTTTAGTGTCCGACAAAAACACGACACAAAGCTTATCAGAAGATGGTATGTCGCTTGAGGAGTTAATTCAACTCTATGAAAGAAGTATCCTTCCAGCCTGCATCAACTTCGGCAGCCCTAAATTTATGGGTTTTCCAGATACAGGTACACAGTTAGGTGGCATCTTGGGAGCAATTTTAGCTGACTTACTCCAGCAAAACTTAATCAATGGTCAGATTTGTTCACCGTCTGCAACGCAGGTCGAACTCACTGTTTTGCAGTGGTTTAGGAGTCTCGTTGGGTATGAGGTCTTTCCCTTGGCTTCTGTTTGGGATGTAGGTGCCATTGTCACTCATGGTGGTACGCTCAGCAATACCATCGCAATGATGCTAGCGCGGGAAAACCACTTTCCCGGCTCAATGCAACTGGGCCTAAGGAAGATGAAACCCGCCTATTTAGTGGTTCCAAGAGGCATTGGCCACTACAGCGTAAAGAGCGCACAAATGTGGCTGGGCTGCGGGAGTCATTTGCTTGAGGTTCCCACTCAAAACTATCGGTACGACTTAGATTCTTTAAAAGAAACCATTCTAGCGCATGCGCAAGATGTAATGGCTGTTGTCGCGTATGCGGGTGATAGCCGGACTATGACTATAGATAATCTATGTGGGGTAAGGGATGTTGTTCGAAGTATTCGCAACAATATATGGCTCCACGCAGATGCGTGTCATGGACATTTGCTTGGTGCGAGTAAAAAGCATGAGAGTATGATAGATGGTATATCTAGCTTTGACAGTATCTCAATTGACCCTCATAAATCAATTGATATCCCATACACCGCGAGTGCTTTGTTGGTTCGGGACCCATCTACCCTGAAGAAGATTTCGACATATTCGGACTTAATAATGCAGCAGGACTTCTCAATCGGGCAGATGACTCCAATGATTGGCAGCAAATCGTGGATGTCGCTGAAAATTTGGTTTGCAATGCAGAACCTAGGCCGAAAGGGGATGGGGGAATTGGTGGAAACAAGGATTGATAACGCTCGGCTATTTGCCGATTTGATTAGAGATCATCCAGATTTTAGCCTCCTAAATAAACCTGACTATCATTCAGTTATTTTTGTGTATCGCCCTGAAAAGATAAAATGCGATCAGAGACTGGTTAATGAAGTCAACTCTGCTATATATAGAGAAATGGTTAAAGAAGGACAATGGTACCTGCATAGCTTTACTCTTCCAGCAGATGATTTGAGACAGGGGTTAGTCAGGCCCCTAAGGTATATGTCCGGTAATATACGTGTCAACGAAACGAAGCTCATTGAAATATTAGACTATATTGACCAGCTTGGTGCTAGATGCCTCGGAGATTTAGTTTTATGAGCAAGAAAGACCAAATCAGATTTTCTACTATTATGAACGAACTAGCTAGATTGCAGCAAAGATACGCCCCCGAAGGACTGTGTGTGGTGTATGGGTCACAAGCTGATGGCACTGCCCAGTGTACCTCAGATCTAGACTTGGTACTTATTGATGATCTTGATGAGTTGGGTACTAAGCACTGGGTTGATGCGATTGTCGAGTTGCATAAAGTCTATAACCTCAAACTCGACGTCGAGGTCCCACACGAAAACAAGCTCGTCGTGAGTCACTCGGATATCGTTGCTGCTTTGCATCTAGAGCCCTTTTTCAATCATAGTAATGAGTTTAGGATACCCCATATTGAGCACACAGAGTCTTTTCTGCAGTCCCGGGATATTAGGCTCCGCCTGATGCTGAATGCGCTAACGACGCCCCAAGTTCTCGTGGCTGGCAACTGCTTCCTATATAGGCGATATGTTAGTGTCGCCTACATTGCCGTCACATTTTTGGCTTGCAAGATCTTGGCTCATTCCCTAGGGACCTTCGATAAAGCGCGACTCATTGATGCGCTCATGTTCAATGACTTCGGAAACGCAGGCGAGGAGTTTCTCGGCTATAAGGACAAGCGGACAACGGTGAGCATTCTATGGACGGCTCTGGAATTTGGGCTAAACTACTGGGCAGGGGCAGGTTTACTGACCCGGAGGACTTACTCCTCCTACGCTCTATATTCGGCTCGCGCGTCTCGCACACTTTACGTTCGCGAAATAAACGAACTCCTCCAATCTAGCTATCATTTCCACCAAGATCTTATCATGTCCGGACTGCTGTCACCCTTACGTGGTTTTCGCCTAACCCCAATCGTAGGAGGTTGACCATCTTGGCCCTTGACGATGGCCGAACTTGCTATGCCTACCGTCTAAGCTCCTCGTCAAAAACGGAGTCTTCCTAAAATGCGTCATCTCATCACATCTGGCTTACCCTATATTAATGGCATTAAGCACCTCGGCAACTTGGTTGGCTCAATGCTCCCCGCTGACGTTTATGCGCGATTCTTGCGTCAGATGGGTCATGAGGTTCTTTACGTTTGTGGAACGGATGAGCACGGTGCCCCTGCAGAGCTAGCCGCAGAACAGGCTGGAGAACCTGTAGAGCTCTATTGTGATCACGTTCATCAAGAGCAAGCCCGCATCTACGAGAGCTTTGACATCAGCTTTGATATCTTCGGACGAACTTCGAGTTCAGCGACTCATGAGCGGACGCGTGCAATATACGCTCTGCTGGCAAAAAACGGCTTTATCGAGCGTAAGTCACTCAAGCAATATTATAGTGTAATAGACGGGCGGTTTTTGGCCGACCGATATATCATCGGGACTTGTCCCAAATGTGGATATGATCGTGCTCGGGGAGATCAGTGTGAAGGCTGTTCCTCACTTCTAGATGCGGTCGAACTCATTGAGCCTCGGTCCGCCATTTCTGGGAGTAAAGAGTTAGAGCTACGAGAAACAAGTCATCTTTTTCTCTCTTTGGACACATTACAAGCGAGAGTTGAGACATGGGTCCGTGAACAACAGCATTGGCCCAACCTATCCAAGCAAATAGCTTCCAAGTGGCTAAACGAAGGCCTCCAGAAACGGTGTATTACTCGCAACCTAAAATGGGGTGTAAAGGTTCCAGAAGAGGGTTTCGAAGATGCAGTATTTTACGTCTGGTTTGATGCCCCAATTGGGTATATTGGGATAACCGAAGATTGGGCCTCTTCTAAGTCGGAGGGCCGGTCCTGGAAAGAATTCTGGCTAGATAAGGCCAACGTCAGGTACACCCAGTTTATGGGGAAAGATAATCTACCATTCCATACAGTCATGTTTCCCGCCATGCTTTTAGGGGCAGATGATGGATGGAAGCTGCCTGATAATATCAAAGGTTTTCATTGGCTTGACTACTATGGAGGTAAGTTCTCTACGAGCAACAAGAGGGGTGTATTTACTGATGTAGCACTGGAGTTATATCCAGCTGATTATTGGCGTTATGCACTTATGACGATGATCCCTGAAGGAGGAGACTCTACATTCACTTGGAAACTATTTGCGAGCACGATAAACAAAGATTTGGCTCAGGTATTGGGAAACTTCGTTAACAGGATACTCAAGTTCACTGAGTCGAAATTTGGTGGCCTAGTACCAACGGTAGGTATTGAGGGTGAGCTCGAGTTGCGCCTCAAGGCTAATTGTGAGAGGCTCGTCAAAGAGTACATTAATGAGCTGACAGCGTTGGAGTTTAGAAATGCTCTTCGCTCGTTGCGGGCGCTATGGGTTTTAGGCAACCAGTATGTTGATGAAAGTGCACCATGGAAAGAGATCAAAACAGACCCATCTAGGGCAGCGGTTACTGTTCGCTCGGCGCTAAACTTGATTGGGCTGTTTGGTGCGGCCTCCTATGCGGTAATGCCAAAGACAGGGGAACAATTGCTTGCGAGTGTGGGGCTACAACATGGGGCAAGAACTCCATTGCATGCTTATCTTAGCTTAGACAAAGTTAAACCAGCTACTCCAATTGCCAATCCCGGTATTCTTTTTCATCAGATCGAAGATGAGACCGTAGTCGAATTGGAGAAACGTTTTGGTAGATAGCTGAAGACGTAAGATTGAGAGTGACGGATATTGGAGGATTAGTATTGTGCTTATTCATTTGAATGGTTTTCCAGGGGTTGGTAAACGGACAGTTGGGCTATTAGTTGCGGAGCAGTTAGGAGGACGTTTTGTGCATAACCATGATATCGTGAACTGCGCTCTAGCTTGCACTGATCGGTCCGAAGAGGTGGCCTATGAGCAGACAATTATTGACCTGACTGAATTTGTCTTTGGTCGGTTGGCGAAACGACCTTCTGCAGAGTTTCAAGTTGTAACTCAAGCGCTCGCTGACAATGAGGTTGATCGAAGACGGCTAAGTACTGCGCGAAGGTCAGCTTCCGAGAGAGGGGTGACTTTTGTTCCCATTCTCTTGGTCGCTGGGGAAAAAGAAATTCTTGAAAGGGCTTCAAACTCAGAACGTTCCCTATGGAAGAAACTGACGGATTTGCATACTCTTAAGGCCTTAATGGCTAGGTATCCTGATATGCTGCACGATGAAAATGAACCGTATTCCTATCGTATTGATACTACGGGGCACACAGCCGAGATAATATCCGATATGATCGTCAAACACATCGCAGTGATTCAAAAAAGTGAGGCCCAACGAGGTGGGGTTAGAAATTGTTGATATAGCAAGGATGGAACCAAGAGCCTCGTGCTACCACTCATACATCTTGGGCCAAATCACGCGATAATCAACCCCTTCATAAAGTCACTGTTACGCCTTAGTCCCAATAGCCGGTGGTATGGAGGGTCAACGCCCCCAACTACTGTTGCAGGCATCGGGCATATCGAAGATATTATCCATTAACTATAACTAGAGAACAGTTCTTTTGTTCCCGTAATAATCCAAAGGCCTCAACCTTAGAATTCTCGTCGAACAACTATACAAACGGGGCATAAAAACCATCTTTCTTGAATATGGTCATACTCTAGCGGCCTCGTCCATTAAGGCGCATGGAAGGAAATATACAACTCGCTCTTCAAGCGTGCCTCGAACCACGGCACTGGGTTGGCTAAAGAATTCAGACAAAACCAAAGTCATATCCCTTACCAAAACTCATCCCAAGACCACACAACTCGAAGAACCCCTTCTCAAACTTGCAAAGAAAGTTCAGATTTTCACCGCTAGATTGCGTGCATCTAGCGGTACATGTTGACCGCATTGGTCACATTTCGCTTTGTCGGTATCAATACTCATCGCTAAGCCACCTGCACCCAACTATTGCCGTTGAAGAAGTAGAGGCGAGCCGGTGAATACTCCGCGGAGCAAGAGATATCTCCAGCCTTCACATCCCTATCTGGAAAACGCAGCGTGTTGCCTTCGATGCGTAGCGGTTGAATATACAGCTGGGCATGGCCCGTGGACGGATGACCTGGGTGTTCTATCAATAGTCCTTTGCTCGAGTTGGCCCCTAGACGAATACGAAGGTTCGGTGCGCACTGACCATTCGCTTGAATTATCATCGTAGCTTCCGAGCTCGCACTCTCCACGGTCGCCCTGAAGCACCTTGCCCCAGTCGATGGCTTGATCACCAAAGTCATACGGGCCATCATCGAGCGTCGCCTCCCAACACGCCCTCAACAACTCGTCGACTTGACCACTTGACTTCGCCAGTTTCCGGTCCGCAAGAATACGCTCCTCACGCACTTTCATTCC
>JAHQVK010000053.1 GCA_019634385.1 Myxococcales bacterium
GAGCCAGGCTTTTCGTGAAACGTTCTGACGACGAGGCGAGCGTACCTGGCGGTACGCGACCGAGGAGAGACTTCTTGTGGTCAGGATGTTTCACGGAAAGACCGGCCGATAGATGCCTGCAGGGCTAGATCAACAGGCTGTCAAGGCTTTAGGTAGGAATACGTTTCGCCTCCGCCGCACTCAACTGAAAGTACGCCGGCTCAACCATAGCCGCCTCACGCACCGCTGCGCGACCGAGAGCAACCCGCCGCTCAGAAATCCGGAGAAGAGTTGTTGCTTTAGGCGCAATCAACTCCGTCAGCACATCTCCTTTTATGTTGGGTACCTGACAGACCGCCTCACCAGCTCTCCATACCCCCTTTGGCCAGTACTCATGAATACGATCTGCCAATTCCGCGGCTACGTAGAGTCCCAACGGCATCTGCTCGCATGGCTGGGGCAAACCTTCGTTGTCTTCAATAAAAGCCCCCGCAAATACATACACCCCACTCGCTTTAAGAAGAGGAACCGCTACCGCGTGCGGATGAGCCGCAGCGGCGAGTATATCCGCCGCTAGTACCTCCAACGAGTGCAGCACCTGAACCGGCCCCGGACACGCGCGCGCCAAGCCCTTCAAAAACGCCACCCCTACCCGAAGCCCAGTGAAAGAACCGGGGCCCACATCTATGACATAACGAGATGGATGACCATGCTCAGCCGCTATCTGCGATACCAAATTCGCCAGCACGGACGCTCGCGTTTTTGGTTCCAAAGTATATGCTAATACTGGCCCCCCAGGAGGTAAAGCAGCAACTGAGCACCTCTGAGTTGCTGTTTCAATGGCTAGCAACATACTTAGAAGATCTCTAGCGACCGCAGATCATTGCGAAGGGCCAAAATCAGTAACATAGCCAAAAGAGCAAGCCCAACCATAGCCGCTCGCTCCCGGGTTTGGATAGATAGAGGTTTACGCTTCACCGCTTCGATCAAACACAACAATAAATGGCCTCCGTCCAGAATCGGTACCGGCAACAGATTAAACACACCAAGGTTTATGCTGATAAACGCTAGCCACCGCAAATAAGCCAACATCCCTGCTTCTGCCGCTTGAGCCGCAACGTTCATAAATTGCAATGGCCCACCAACAGTATCCGCTGATACCTCCCGAGTAATCAGTTTTATGAGACTGGTAGTAATCAGCCCCATTACCTGGCCCGTCAGCCGGAGACTATCCATAAATGCCTCCTCGATAGAGAGTTCTGCTGGCTCTGGTTTTGGACTGATGCTTTGTCCCCAGTGGACAAAAGGACGATATAGATCTTCGCAATCCAGCCCGTCTTCTGGGACACCACCGCGTCCAAACCCAGGATCATAGACCGTTCTTAACTTGCGAGTGACCATGTGAACGCAGGTCACCGGTGTTTGTCGGAGCGTGAGACTGAGCATCTGTCCGCTGCGCTGAATAGTGACCGATACCGGCTCCGCCTCAGCTTCTTTAAGTATCGTTTGAAGGCGCCAAAAGTGCTGAATGAGCCGCCCATTGACCTCTAGAATACGGTCCCCCGGCAGGAATCCGGCACGCTCCGCAGCCCCCCCTTCGGCCAATTCCCTAACAAAGGTCGACCCTACCGATAGACCAAGGTCTGATAGCGAACTTAGGTTCTGAGGCACCAATACATATAGAGTGACTAGCTCAGACCGCTCCGCGCTAATAAGCGCACCAGCCAGAGCAGGATTTGGGCGACCCACCTGGACAGTCACCCGCTTCCCTAGATGGCTCGTAAACGCCGGCAAAAGATCATCCGCTCGGCGAATCGGCTGATCAGCGATCGATAAGATCGTATCGCCGGTCTGAAACTCACCACTAGGTGACAGCCGAGCCTCATCAATAACACCAACGCGCGCACCATCGAAGACATTAGAGACAGAGATCATCCCTCGCTCGATGCGTTGACCAAACAGATCTTCCCCAACCACCGCCTTAGGAGTCACCTCTACATCAAGAATTTCCTGGTCCCGCCGTATCTTCAACGAAAGTGCGTCATTCGGTCGGTGACTAATGAGCTGGACCAACCGTTCGAAGCTCCAAGTGCGCTGCCCATCCACGGAAAGGATACGGTCTCCAGGTCTGAGTCCGGCCTTATCCGCTGGCTCCCCGGCCTCAACCTGGCCGATGACTGCAGGGATAACTTCTGGTTCCAGCAGGTTGTACGCGAAGAAACACACCACCGGGAACAATAGGTTGGCTAAGGGTCCGGCGAGGGCAATGATCGCTCGTTGGTGAACGGGAGCGGTGTTAAACGCCCTCTTAGCATCAGCCCGTGACAACTCGCCCTCATCATAGTGCTCCCCTCGCATGCGGACATACCCACCGAGAGGAACCAGGGCCACTTGATAGGTCGTTTCACCCCATGTGAACGACAACAACGGTGGTCCAAACCCCAGCGAGAATTTGGTCACCTCAATTCCGAAAGCTTTCGCGGCGAGGAAATGCCCCATTTCATGAACAAAAATTAAGACGCCCACGAAGACGATAACCGCAGCAACGATAAATGGACTCATAGTGACGTTGGGCAGCCTGAGCTTACCATACCTGAAGCCAGCGTACTTCGACCCCTAGTCCCCATCGTGCAAAAAAGAACAATGGTGGCCCAACAAAAAGCAAGGCGTCTATTCGATCAAACACCCCACCGTGACCCGGTAGAATCGCTCCCGAGTCTTTGGCCCCCACCGACCGTTTAAACAGGCTCTCCGCGAGGTCACCCACCTGTCCGACAGCGGACACAAGCGGAGCCACCCACACAAGATGTTCCGCCGGTACATTCAGACCGGAGACCTTCCACCAGCCAAGCGCAAGCAAACTAGCCACTACAACTCCACCTATAGCCCCTTCCCATGTTTTTTGAGGACTAACCTCAGGAGACAATTTGTAACGTCCCCACTGACGACCAATGAAATACCCACCGCCGTCACTACCAAAGGCCAACAACCCGGCCATCACCAGCCACGCAAATCCGTCCTCCAGGAGCACCAATGAGCTCGTCACACTGCCAAGACCCCCGATCCACAGGACCCCGGTGAGCGATCGTCCGATTCGCACTGCCGCCTGTTCGACCTCCTTTGGGGTAGAAGCCCCCGCTAAAGACCAAAGGACCAGCCCCATGATCAATCCGCTCATCATGAAGATGGCGCCGTCCCCATGACCAAAACCGGTGACGATGCCAACGGCCAGCCCCACCCCCAGAAGAACACCCAAGCTCTGAGCCATGGGCTCGCCTGGCAATGCCATTGCAAAGTACTCCGCCAGGCCAATGCCTAAAATGAGCACCGCAAATAACCCAAACCACCAGCCACCTGCGCCCGCCACCGTCAAGAAAACCGCCGAGGCCACCGCGGCGCTAGCAATCCTAACCCACACGTTAGGTCTCTTGATTACTCACTTGGGCACCGGTTTTCCCAAATCGCCGCTGGCGACCACGAAATACATCCATGCACTGATATAGGTGATCACGATCAAAATCAGGCCATAAAACATCAGTAACTACCAACTCCGCGTAAGCAGCCTGCCACAGGAGAAAATTCGACAGTCGCATCTCTCCTGACGTCCGTATGAGTAAATCTAGCGGGGGGAGGTCCCGGGTAAGCATATACCGATCCAACAAGGCTTCGTCGATATGCTCCGGCGGGATACGCCCAGCAGCGGCATCTTTGGCTATCTGCTGACACGCAGCCACAATCTCCTCCCGACTTCCGTACGACAAGGCCAAGGTGAGAACCATGTCCCGACATTCAGCTGATGCCTCTTCCAAAGTTCGCAGCTGCTCCCGAACACCCGGAGGTAACCGGTCAATCTGGCCAATCCCTTGGAGTCGAATCCCATTGTCCAAAATGGTCTGTTGCTCCTCCACTAGGTAGTCAAGAAGGAGCGCCATGAGCTTCTCGACCTCAAAATGAGGTCTCCCCCAGTTTTGCACTGAGAATGCGTAGAGGGTAAGAGCCTCGATACCAGCCTCGCGTGCGGCGGTAACCACATCCCGAACAGACTTTGCACCGTACGCATGCCCTTCCCATCGATGTTTGCCTTGTATCTCCGCCCAACGCCCGTTGCCATCCATGATAATTGCCACGTGGCGGGGTAAGGTTTTTCGTTCTTGTTCAGTCCAGGGCAGAGCAGCGGCCTCCACGCTCAAACCTCCATAATTTCACGTTCTTTGTTGGACACAATCTCGTCGATGGTCTTGACATAGCGATCAGTCATCTTCTGCACCTTCTCAAGTGCCCTCTTGGCATCATCCTCAGGAAGATCTCCATCCTTCTCAAAGGCCTTGATGGTTTCGTTGGCATCACGCCGGGCGTTCCGCACCGAAATCTTAGCATCCTCGCCTTTACCCTTAGCGACTTTGGTGAATTCTTTTCGACGCTCTTCAGTCAGGGGGGGGATGGGAAGAAGGATCTTCTCGCCATCGTTCTGGGGCGAAATCCCAAGGTCAGACGAAGATCTGATCACCTTCTCGATATCAGCCATCAGATTCTTATCAAACGGTTTGATAGTGATGAGACGAGGGTCCGCCACCGTGAGAGCAGCCACCTGATTCAGGGGACTTTTAGCTCCGTAATACTCCACCCGAATATTGTCCAAGATGGATAGGTTGGCCCGTCCAGTTCGTATACGGGTCAGTGCCTGTTTAAACGCATCCATGGCCTGCTCAGCCCGGGACTCCATCTCACTAATCACCTCTTGCTCCATCTCTCGAATACTCCTCAACTCACGTCCGCGACGTGTCTTTACCCCCAGCTATTGCCATGGGTCACACCATCGCTCGGCCGCCATCGAGCCGAGGTCCGATGTCCTTTATCCAGCGAGCTGGGTTTCGCGAGTAGACACCACAGTACCGACCTCTTCACCAGCTAGAACTCGACGAAGATGACCCGCTTTACGCATATTAAATACGAGAATAGGCAGATCGTTGTCCATACATAGCGAAATTGCGGTTGCATCCATCACCTGAAGCCCCCGGTTCAAAGCATCAAGATAACTGACATGCCGAAACCGACGAGCCTCAGGATCCTTCACCGGATCCTCTTCATATACGCCGTCCACTTTGGTGGCCTTCATAATCACTTCTGCATTGATCTCCATCGCTCGGAGGGATGCAGCGGTATCTGTGGTGAAATACGGATTGCCGGTACCACACGCAAAAATGACTACCCGACCTTTATCTAGATGTCGCACTGCTCGTCGCCGAATGTAGGGCTCAGCGATTTGGGACATCGCAATGGCCGACTGGACTCGGGTCTCTAGTCCCAACTTCTCGAGCGTATCCTGGAGAGCCAAAGCGTTTATGGCCGTTGCCAACATGCCCATGTAGTCCGCATTGGCTCGGTCCATTCCTTGAGTAGCGGCAGAGACGCCTCGAAAGATATTACCTCCCCCAATCACCAAAGCGACCTGGACCCCCATCTCTACCGCTTCTTTCACTTGCGCACCTACACCACTGAGGATCTCCGCATCAACAGCCTTGCCGTGTCCGCCGAGCGCTTCGCCCGAAAGCTTGAGTAAAATCCGCTTGTACTTTGCTGTCATGATCATGACTCGACTTCTTGGTCTGCCTCGGTGGGCGTCAGATGAGCTCCCATGTCAAGAGACATCGCAATGCCCTCGAACCAAAGAATGATGAGTATGCACCTCTGCAGGCTCCGATCGAAGCCATCAAAGAACAACATCCACCGCCCAGAAATTTTAGGGCGAGTCTTTAAGCTCCGGACCGCGTTCTGACTTGTTTCCTGCCTTTGTAAGGGGTCGGTTGCTTCGCCACCCTTTCGGGCCTATCGGCCCAGTACATCCAGTACCCTACTGCCGAGGCCGAGCCCCCACAAACGCGGGATACGGCCTCGTCTGCGCACCCGGAGTTAAATGACACACCCCAGGGTAATTCATTACCGCAGAAATCCCTTGGATTGAACCCAAGTTCCTGCTTCTACACCGAGCTATCCCCCGCTGCGAGACCCCTTGTTTGCTGTACACCGGATATCAAACAAACTGAGACCAAGCTTTCTGTGACTACCCTCGGCTAGACCTCCCTGAGCGATAGCTGAGGACTTTTGGCGCCATCACCCATAGGTAGTCATCAAGGTACCCGGACTGCTGACGTATCGTATGAGTTACCACGGTACAGTACCGCTCATCGATCGGAAGCAACCCGTGCTACATCCTTCGCTTATGTTGTCTGCTTTGCTCTTGCCGGCACTTCTCACCATCACCGCCCCAGCATCTCGCCCCAGTGAGGTTAAACCAGTCAAAGGCACCATCACCGTAGGGAGAGGCTTTGCCCCCAAAAATGGTTATGTATTTGTCATCCTTCGACCAGAAGGATCCGCTGA
Organism: Myxococcales bacterium; assembly: GCA_019634385.1. GTDB lineage: Bacteria > Myxococcota > Kuafuiibacteriia > Kuafuiibacteriales > Kuafuiibacteriaceae > JAHQVK01. The sequence continues at coordinate 6,361 of JAHQVK010000053.1, forward strand.
CCGCGGTCCCCCTATTGCGGTCCTGCGCATAGACAAACCCACATTTCCACTGCCGTTTTCTATCGGGCCTGAGAATGTCATGATTTCAGGAACTCGCTTCCGAGGACCATTTGACCTCTACGCTCGTTTCGACCAAGACGGCAATCCGATGTCCAAAGCCCGTGGTGACCTATTTAACGCCAAGCCGGTTCGGGTGAAATCCGGAGACAAAAAAGTCTCCGTTGTCCTCAACAAAGCTCGTTGAGCCCACGCGGCACGGTTCCCGGACTTACCCGCAGGAAAACCTCTTCCTGGCTATACATATCCACAATAAGCCTCATGATGGCCTAACCCACCAATCCGTCCTATATCGACGCCTACCTAGCTCTAAGACTCTCCTTGACCGACACTTACTTATTCAAACCTCTTATTACATCTAAAGTACTCATTATCACAACTTTGCAGCACGCTCTTACCGCCGAGCATTTGGGTTAAACCCAAGTGCCAGCTTCTACGTTCGGCTAGCAGCCGGTTGATTTAGCCGGTGTGTAGCTATCAAGCCCGGCTTTTCGTGAAACGCTCTGACGACGAGGCGAGCGTATCTGGCGGTACGCGATCGAGGAGAGACCGGCCGATAGATGCGTGCAGGGCTAGATCAACCGGCTGTCAACATCCGCTCTGGCGGAATTGAGGGTCGACCATGAGAGCTATACATCCGGGAGAGCTGCGGTGATATTTCTTTCAACACCTCATCGCAAATGCTTTTGATTGCACGCAATGGATGATTACGTGCAACCCTATCTTCGATATTAAGCAAACATAGCATCGAGGTTTGTTGGGGCTGACGACCGCGCATGAGTAGGATAGCTCATAGATAAACCAAGCCCGTCTACCGAATATTGTCGACTTTTCCGATGACCTGCTAGGTCCATCCTGTGTTGATGGAGCAAGGGAGAACATTGATTGCCCCCGGTTGGCCAAATGGCGAGAAGTATAGATATTGTGTAAGAGGAAGCTGATATATAAATGATACTTGCTATGGTAGCGGTCAGGAACCATTCGATGACGCTGAGGCCTACCTACAATGATAGTACCCTTTTCTGCGACAACCAAAAGATTGGGGATCCATACAGCAAAGACCACTTGAATGAATTCTGTAAGAATCAACAAGTGGTCGCGCAGTGGGGTGTAGCCACGCGGAGAAGCTGGAACTTGGGTTCAACCCAAGGTATTTTTGCGGTACATCAGCGAGAGGCTAGCAGCCGGTTGATTTGGCCATGTGTGTAGCTGCCGAGCCCGGCTTTTCGTGAAACGCTCTGACGACGAGGCGAGCGTACC
>JAHQVK010000054.1 GCA_019634385.1 Myxococcales bacterium
GTTCATGCCGTCACAGATGTCCTTCGTCTTCGGTTCCTAGCAGGCCATCGGAAAAGTAAGTTAGTCGCTTCGCGGGTCCTTTTTCCGTGGAAGGTCTGGACCGGCTTCGCCTTTCATCGGTTGCATACGCCGGGTATGCGCCCTCTTCATCCGGAGCGTTGCACGGATAAGATACTTCGCAGATCACCCATCCCACTTTTCCGATGGCCTGCTAGGAACCGAAGACGAAGGACATCTGTGACGGCATTAACGTAACCGTGAAGTGTGTAGCGACGAGCCAAGACCGTAGGTAACGAATCAGAAGTACAGCAGAAATCTCTTGGGTAGCACCCAAGTTCCTGCTTCTACGCGGAGCTATGCCCCGCTGCGCGACCCCTTGTTGATGCCTACAGAATCAATTCAAGTGGTCTTTGCGGTAAGCCCGGCTTGGCCTCGGGTCACAGCTGTTGTTTGTCAGTGAGGCATTTCGGGAGACATAAGCCACATCATTGGAATCTATGAACTTTCCGAAATTTTTCTATCCCGGAGAACAAAGGTCGTCCCCTCCAGGCGGGCTGTTCTTACTCAGCGCGCTAAGGACCTCGAGAAAGACGGAACCCGCGGTCGCAGTCCCCGTCCGCCGGATCGCAGTCGCAGCGGACGGCGGCACGCACGAACCGCACGCCGCTGCTACAACACCCACCTCGAACTACCCTGGACCCGCCCTTTGGAGAACAAATAAGCCCGATAAGCGAGGCCCTCTGCCCCATGGGGTCTTCAATAGCTAAACCAGGAATGGGAATGGCTCTGGCTCCATATTCACCACCGTCATAGTAATCCAGGCACCACTCCCAGACATTCCCAAGCATGTCGTAGAGGCCCCAGGCATTCGGAGCCTTCGTACCCACCGGATGGGTCGTCCTGTCACTGTTACCGCGATGCCAAGCCACCTCATCTAGGGGGCCATACCTTGAAGTCTCTGTTCCGGCCCGCGCCGCATACTCCCACTGGGCTTCCGTAGGTAGCCGAGCTTCTAACCCTGGCACTCGTTTATTGAGCGCCGTCAGAAACGCCGGCACATCGTCCCAAGCGACCATCTCTACGGGGAGTGCATCCCACTCCTGACGAGTCAGACTTAGATTATTGCCCATCACCGCCAAAAACAGCTGTTGTAGCACCACTGTAAGTTCTTTCGGATTGTCGCCCATCACCGCCGACCACAGCATCTGCGTCACCTCCGTTTCCGCCAGCCAATAGCCCTCAGTGAGCCGAACCTGGTGCCTCGGTTTCTCATCAGTATAGGCTTCCTCGTCATCATCCGGCGACCCCATCCAGAACGTCCCCGGCTCTATCCAACGAAACTTCTGGGCAACACCCGAGACCGTCACCGAAGCCCACGTACCAAAGCGGTCATCACCGGATTGATGCGCCCACCGTGTATCCGGACCCGACGCTATCTCTCTCTTCGAACCAATCATTATACCTGATATATACTTACGCCTTCTGAGCGCACTCAAGGACCTCGAGAAAGACGGAACCCAACATCCGAGAAATCGTCCCCCGGTTTAGCTCGGCTGCGGTAGGCGGCCCGCGCGCCCCGCGCAACGCTGAGCCAGCTTCCACCCCGGATCACCCGCTCCCCGCCCTCTGCGGGGCCCGTAGGATCTTCTATGGCCGTGCCAGGAATGGCTCTGGCTTCATAGTCTTCAGAGTAGCCCTGGCACCACTCCCCCACATTCCCAAGCATGTCGTAGAGGCCCCAGGCATTCGGCGCTTTTCTGCTCACCGAATGCGTAGCGTCGTCACTGTTATCCCGATACCAAGCCACCTCGTTCAGGAGACCATACCTTGGGCTATCTGTTCCGGCCCGCACCGCATACTCCCACTGGGCTTCCGTAGGTAAGCGAGCTTCTAACTCTGGCACTTGGTTGTTCAGCGCCGCCAGAAATACTTGTACATCGTCCCAAGAAACATTCGTCACGGGGCGTTTCTCCCCCGTAAATTCACTCGGATTGTCGCCCATCACCGCTTGCCACAGCTCCTGCGTCACCTCCGTTTCTGCCAGATAGTAGCCTTCAGTGAGCCGAACCAGGTGCCTCGGTTTCTCATCGTTCTCGGCTTCCTCGTCACCATCCGGCGACCCCATCCAAAACGTCCCTGGCTCTATCCACCGGAACGTGAGTTCAACCCCCGATACATCCACCGAGGTCCGCACAAAACTCTTCTCCCCCGATTCTGCCCACTCATCACTGCCGCAGGCGGAAGCGAGCACCACAAAAAGCAACCCAAATACCCTTTTCTAGGTAAACATAAGCTGACTCGCCACCTACACTACAAGACCACAAAGGACAACATATGTATATTTAATCACAACCGATGAAAGGCGAAGCCGGTCCAGACCTTCCACGGAAAAAGGACGAGCGAAGCGCCTAACTCACTTTTCCGATGGCCTGCTAGAAGTCTCTCCTCGGTCACGTACCCCCACCCCCAGGTACGCTCGCCTCGTCGTCAGAGCGTTTCTCGAAAAGCCGGGCTCGATAGCTACACACAGGGCTAAATCAACAAGCTGCTAGATGAGCTCCGACAACAACTCACTCATCAAGACTGAACACTTCGCACCGGTTGTTGGGCAGCATGGCGTTTCCAATGCTTCGATAGTACGCTTCGCCAATGACAGTTGTCCGGCTCAGTTTGATCGCACTAACACGGACGCCCGTAAAGCATACGCGAATATTGGTGCCCATAACACGCAACTGCGTAACGGTTCCAGATAACTATATCGTACCGTGGCCATCCTGACGGATGCGCCGTTTCAACGTGACATTTCCGGCGATCGTCATTCGGCAGCGGTTGAAGGCGACAGAATTAATCGAATTGATTCTCAGCGTCTTGCGTCGATTGATGCGGTACTCAAAGCCGCGAAAGCGACTGTTCAGACCGTCTCGAATACGTGCACTCTTGGCTCGGCCGAGAGTTTGGATGACGCTACAGTTGACTGGCGGTGTCGTTCGTCGGCACAGCACCTTTCGGCCGCGCCAGCACTTTCTGCCGTCGCCTCTTTTGTCCGAGCGAACGTAGTCCATGCCGCGGCTTGTACAGTCCCCGGGACTGCCTTTGCAGAACGGGGCGGTGCCAAACCATACTTCCTCCGCTTGGGCCGTACCGATAGATGCAATTACACACAGACCCCACGCGATCAATCCAAACGATATAGATCTTAAGTTGAACGACCGTTGCAAGGCCACAACGGCCGTACCGAAAGCCTTAGCGGCCAATATGTATAGCGTTATTCGTTTCATGATCAGGTTCCTCCATCTTCTTTGGTATATGTCACTCGAACATAGCCCAGGCAAGAGCCTGATGTATTAGTCTCATCTCCAAACCGTGGGAGCATATCCTGACTTGCCGAGCTATTAGGACAGCTGGCCGCACCGGGATAGACTTTTCCATCAGCGAGGGCCAGAGAGGCACATGCGCTGATTCCAAAAACGACTGGGGCGATAACACATATTCGTTTGAGATTCATATAGTTGTCTTTCGCAACCGAGACCTCGTCCGATCAAAGACAGCCTCGATATACTCAGGGGGAACAACGTTGATGAATCATAAATCTCTCACCCCTTGATCTGTTTTTGGCGAACTTGTCCAAATGTATCTCTATAGGTAAAAACCATCTTTACCTGCAATGGTTGCACAAGAACACCAAAAAGATGGTGAATCCCACTTCCACCGATCGCAAATCGACGTACTCCCTTGGTTGAAATCCCAGCGTCAATAAACCTGCCCGCCAGGTCAACTTTGTAGGCGGCCTACTTATGTAGGCTGTTCCACCAGGCCTAACAAGAGATGACCATCAACCCAAATTACCTACCCTCACCCCCACCCGTGGGGGCCGGCAGGTGTTCACCTTCAGCGAGCGCAGACCGGGTCCAGGAATATATATGCCGAAAGGCCGCCGTAACTACCGGCCGGTGTAGCGCTACTTGGCTTCTGCGGACCGTCGATAGGTCACCTGAACAACGCCGCCCCTGAATGTTTCGGTGCGTAGGTGATGCCACCATCGCATCTGCGATATCGAGCCAAACAGCGGAATGCCGCCCCCCAGAATCACTGGAATGATGCTGATGGTAATCTCGTCGATCAAGTCGGCGTCCAGGAACGACGTTGGCAGCTTGCCGCCGTCTACATAGACTCGCCGGTATCCCAGCGAGTCGCACTGCTCCACGATCTCAGCGGGTGAGCCTTGCACGAGCTGGACGTGTCCGGCGAGCTTGGAAGGAACCGTTTCGAGCGTCGAGCTGGCAACCAGCACCGGTTTGTCATAAGGCCACGGCTCAAAGTTCTGCACTGCCTCGAAGGTGCCTCGGCCCATCACGATTGCGTCGATGGATGCCATGTGGTCTGCGAAGCCCATGTCCACGCAGTCGGGGTTGGGTGTGTCCTCCAGCCACTCGAGGCCATGGTCGGCGGAGGCGATGTAGCCGTCGATACTGGTGGCGACGTAGATCTTGGCGGTGTTCATAAGGACTTCCGATCGCAAAAAGACTGCGCTAACTCAAGCAGCCGTGTGAGCTCGTCGATTGCGACCAGCACCTCGGAGCTGGTTACCTGCAGCATGGCAGAGACAGCTCGCCGAACTGATCGGTGAGCACTTCGATCGCCAACAGCAGACCGCCACGGTGGCCCACCTCCAGACCCAGCTTGCTAAGCTCCAGGCCCAGATAGGGATGTAACCCAACGACGTACCAAAGACGAAGGACATCTGTGGCGGCATGCGCGTGACAAAAAGCCGGTAGCGACGAGCCAAAACCGTAGGTAATGGAGCAGCAGTAAGCCCTGCTTGGCCTCGGGTCACAGCTATTGTTTTTCAATGACAGGTGGGTCGCAAGAGGTAGACCAACTCATGGGAATCCAAACACTTTCCGAAGCTTCGCTATCGCCGGAGAACAAGGGCGGCCCCTCCTGCCGTTGATCCCGCAGGCTCGGCAGAGATGCTCTGACGTGCGCGGCTACTTCATTTTATGAATCGCACACTTAGAATTTGGCCGTTCTCTATTTCGTATATAGATATATATTCTGTTTTCTTCCCTTCGCGCTCGACAGTTTCTCGATTTACGACATATCTCCCATTGGCCATCTGGGATTTAACAGTAGTTTTTACAGCCCGCGCCTTAAAAAGAGGTGCAAATATATTTTCAATATGCTTTTTGCCGCTTTCCCCTAAAGCAGTGTTTGGAAAATCGTATATTTGAATATTTTCAGAATAGAGTGACAAAAACTTTTTAATATTATGCTCGTTGTGAGCTGCCATACGCTCATTCACGACTTCAAGAGGCGTTTTTGCCCAACTTATCGAGGGCACTGAAAGCACAAGAAAGAACAAAATTAATCTTCTCTGAATACTCATTCCATTTTTTCCTTCGATACTTGCGTGGTTCCAATATCAAGTTAACCCGCATTACTAACACGCCTATGTGACAATCTTGTCGCCCTTGTCGCCTCGCAGCGGCCATTACCGTAACATGGGCTCAAAATAGCGTCCAGACACCCACCCCGAATCGCCCTGTACTCGTCCTCTGCAGGGCTAGATCAACCGGCTGCTAGGGGCAATACCTTGGGGTCTCGGTTCCGGCACGCGCCGCATACTCCCACTGGGCTTCCGTAGGTAACCGAGCTTCTAACCCTGGCAATTCCGTGTTGAGCGTCTTCAGCAACACCTGCACTTCGTCCCAAGATTGCGTTCTCCGAAGCCAAGTACTCACTCCTCACACAAGGAGCGCTTCTTCTACGTTTCCGGATATCAAGGCCATGGCTTCCATGGGCTTCGTATCCAGCTCCTATCGGCTTTGAGGCGACCGAGTAAATACACAAATATTCACTGAGCCCTGGTCGTTATTTGGCGGCATTTTTAGGCTAGAAAAGCCGAATGATTTCATACATTGGATGAAATTTTGGACTGGAATCATTGCATTCCGTACAGAATCTTGGGTTTGGGAACCATTCACGCGTTTTCAAATTTTTGACTTCGCAAGGCCTTGTTAGACATCCGGAGAATAATGAGCAAGAAAATGGAAATATCATTTCGTAAAGCTAATCTCAATGATCAAATAGTGTTAGAACAATTGAGAGAGGAGGCGTTCTTTCCTGTTTTCGCATCGTTTAGAAAAATATTGGGTGATGAAATCTACGAATTGGCGCAAAAAAGAGAAGATAACAAACAAAGCGAGCTGCTATCTTCGATGTTTTCCAGTGAATCAGAGTGGGATCTGTATGTAGTCGAAGTGCAAAATGAGATTGTCGGGTTTGTGTCTATAAAAATAAACCAGGAAACTACGGTCGGCGAAATTGGGCTTAATGCGGTAAAACCTTCTCATTCCGGTAAGGGCATCGGCACAAAAATGTATGATTTTGCCAATGCTGAAATGAAAGCCGCCGGGATGCGCGTGGCCACTGTAGCGACCGGAGGCGACGAAAGCCATGCTCCCGCTCGGCGAGCATATGAAAAATCCGGTTTTGACGTACAAATTCCTAGTGTTTGGTACTGTCGTACTTTATGAAAGATCCTGGCAATCACACCAAAAACGCTCTCCACTGGTAACGTTGGACGTCGCCGAATCCCCCGTAAATTCAATCGGATTGTCTGAACACGGTTCAGCGCTCTACCCAGCTATATCCCAAAGACCACGGACACTGTGACTAATTAGAGATACGATTCAAGCGCAGTCTTATAGATCCTTGTATAGAACGAATAGACTGACGAATTATTCATACAAAGTGACCTAGTTCACAGTCACAGCAGAAATCACTTGGGTTGAACCCAAGTTCGTGCTTCTACGCGGGGCAATGACCCGTTGCGCGACCCCTTGTTGATTCTCACAGAATCCATTCAAGGGATCTTTGCTGTAACCCGCCCGTCAGGGCAGTTTTGTGGACGGCCGGCGGTCCCGCCAGACCTAAATTGACTAACCGCGCCCCCACCCGTGGGGGCCGGCAGATGTTCGCCATCAGCGAGCGCAGACCGGGTCCAAGGATATGTGGAGCCGTTAGGTGGGGGGCAAGTTCAACTCATCACCGTCTGCAGGCGATCGAAAATAACGTTAATAAAAACGGTATCTTACTAGGATTTTTTATAAGCGCATGCTAGTGTCTTACCGTGATCGCAGAAGAGCGTAAGGCCCGCGGAGATAAACATCCCGACGTAGCCACCACCTACAACAACCTGGGCACATCTTTCTATGACACTGGCGAGTACGACCGAGCGGTGGGCTACTATGAGCAGGCCCTAGCGATACAGCGCAGGGCCCTCGGCGACGAACATCCCGACGTAGTCCAAACCTACAACAACTTAGGCAACGCTTGGCGCAAGAGAGGCGAGTGCGACCGCGCGATTGCTTACCATGCGCAAGCCCTCGATATATGCTTGAAGGCTCTCGGCGACGAACATCCCGATGTAGCCCAAACTTATATAGGCCTGGGCGACGCTTGGTATTTAAAGGGCGAGTACGACCGCGCGATTGGCTACTTCGAGCAGGCCCTAGAGATACAGCGCAGCAAGGCCCTCGGCGACGAACATCTACACGTAGCCACCACCTACAACAACCTGGGCCGAGCTTGGTCTGACAAAGGGGCGTACGACCGCGCAATTGGCTACTATGAACAGGCCCTCGACATACGCTTGAAGACTCTCGGCGATGAACATCCCTCCGTTGCCAGGACCTACAACGATCTGGGGGTGGCTTGGGCTGAAAAAGACGTGTACGACCTAGCGATGGGCTACTTTGAGCAGGCGCTAACTATAGACCGCAAGGCCCTCGGCGATGAACATCCCGACGTCGCCAAGACCTACAACAACCTAGGCAATGCTTGGCAAAACAAAGGCGAGTACAACCGCGCGATGGGCTACTATGAGCAGGCCTTAGCTATCACGCGTAAGGCGCTTGGCGATGAACATCCCTCCGTTGCCCAAACCTACGGAAACCTGGGTATAGCTTGGTATGCCAAGAGGGCGTACGACCGCGCGATTGGCTACTATGAGCAGGCCCTAGCTATCACGCGCAAGGCCCTCGGCGATGAACATCCCTCCGTAGCCATCACCTACAACAACCTGGGCCTAGCTTGGTCTCATAAAGGGGCGTCTGACCGCGCGATTGGCTACTATGAGCAGGCCCTAGCTATCACGCGCAAGGCCCTCGGCGATGAACATCCCTCCGTAGCCATCACCTACAACAACCTGGGCAACGCTTGGAAAGACAAAGGGGACCTATCCAAAGCGAAAGGGTCCTATGAGCAAGCTCTCAAGATATTTACTACCAGACTGGGTAAAGCCCATCCATCTACCCAACGCGTCCGCCGAATCCTCCAGATTCTCCGACAACAACCAAGTCTGCAAGAATAGCCCCCCTTCTCGTGCAGTACGGCCGTCCCCCCAAAGTCCCGATACCGGAACAATCACCGAAGGGGCGCATCACGGTATCTATCATGAGCCCATGAACAACCCACCAAGCCGCAGCCCCTAGTTTGCTCATCCGCGTCAACCCCCTTGTATCCCCTCCTCCTTGCAGTCGGTGTCGCTTCACCCCCGAAAAAGCCGGTTGACCCGGCCTCCGCACGCCCTTCGAACAAAGAAGCCCCCCTCGTCAGGGGGGGCAGGTTCAACATCAAAGGCGTCGGCACCTGGCTACTCAGCCTCCGTGAACGTCTCCATCGGGGGGCCCTCTAGCCTATTTTTATCTTTTCCTTTATTGTTCCCACGAGCATGGAAAGCAGCGACACATATACTAACAAGGGGCAAGCCAATGTCGTGAATCCAAACGCTACGACTTATCAGACCACGATAGGTCCAGGCTCCACATCAGGACGGCTTTATGGATCTATCCGTCAGCCGTCTGCAGCTTTTGTCGGTCGAACTGAAGACCTAGAACAACTCGAGAAGCGGTTAGCCAACCGGGAGGATGGGCGTATCTCGGCAAGCATCGAAGGATTGGCCGGGTTCGGCAAAACCGAGCTTGCGATTCAGCTTGTGCACCGCCTAGCCCGAAAAGGTTCTTTTCCGGGGGGGATTTATTGGCTCGATGCCGAACACCCCGACCTTCTTGCCCAATGGGGAACAGACATTGCTGAGCAGAAAGAGGTAGGTGATCTTCCGCTACAAGACCGAGCACACGCCGTGCTTAACGATGTTTCGGGTGCATCAGCACCCGTGTTGGTGGTCCTCGACAACGTGGAGGATTGGGCCGAAACCAAACGTCCCTCTCCGCTACCTCAAGGCAACCACGTTCAGCTTCTGGTCACTACGCGCAATAGGCTCCTAGCAGCCTGTTGATCTAGCCTTGCACGCATCTATCGGCCGGTCTTTCCGTGAAACATCCTGACTCGATAGCTACACACAGGGCTAAATCAACAGGCTGCTACAACAACCTGGGCATAGTTTGGCTAAACAAAGGTGAGTCCGACCGCGCGATTGGCTACCTTGAGCAGGCCCTAGACGTACGCTTGAAGGCCCTAAGCGAACAACATCCCGACGTAGCCGGCACCTACAACAACTTGGGTGTAGCTTGGGCTACCGAAGACCTATCCAAAGCGAAAGGATACGTTAATCAAGCCCTCTCGATATATATCCCCACACTGGGTGAAGCCCATCCATTGACCCAAGAAACTCGCCAAAACCTCCGGAGGCTCCGACAAGACTAGCCCACCGGCCCCCCGAAGTCCGGATACCGGAACAACCACCGACGGGGGCGCATCGCGGTATTGCGCTATCGAGCTGTTCTTGCTGGGCGCACTAAGGACCTCGAGAAAGGCGGAGCCCGAAATGCGAGTTCCCGAACGCCGGGCCGCACTCGTAGCGGTAGGCGGCACGCACGTCCTGCGCGTCGTAGCCCCAGCTCCCACCCCGAACCACCCGACCCCTGCCGTCTACGGGGCCCGTAGGGTCTTCTATGGTCGTGCCAGAAATAGCTCTGGCTTCATGATCATCATAGTCGTCCTGGCACCACTCATAGACATTCCCCAGCGTGTCGTAGAGGCCCCAGGCATTCGGCGCTTTCGTACCCACTGGCTGCGTAGTGTTGGGACTGTTACCGCTATGCCAAGCCACCTCGTCTAGGGGGCCATACCTTGGGGGCTCTGTTCCCGCACGCGCCGCATACTCCCACTGCGCTTCCGTAGGTAGCCGAGCTTCTAACCCTGGCACTTCCGTGTTGAGCGCCGACAAAAACGCCTGCACATCGTCCCAAGAGACCGTCTCCACCGGGCGTGTCTCCCCTGTAAAGAAACTCGGATTGCCGCCCATCACCGCTTGCCACAGCTGTTGCGTCACCTCGGTTTCCGCCATCCAATAGCCCTCAGTGAGCCGAACCTGGTGCCTCGGTTTCTCCCAGTCGTAGGCTTCCTCGTCGTCATCCGGCGACCCCATCCAAAACGTCCCGGGCTCTATCCAACGAAACTTGAGTTTTACCCCCGATACATACACCGAGGCCCACGTACCAAAGCTATCCTCTCCCGAGTGTTCCGCCCAAGACGCCAAGGGTGGCTCAGGAGCGGGTTGCGGTTCAGGCTCGAATACTTCATCCTCCAGCAGAGCTATACAGACGTTCTTTATGCAAGCTAAGCCGGAAGTACATAGACCGTTGCCTGTACATTGCTCCCCACCCCTAGGAAGCTGCACGGACGGCCGAGCCCAATCGTCTCCACACACGGAAACAAGTATCACAAAGAGCAACCCATAGACACTTTTCGGGGTAAACATAAGCTGACTCGCAACGTACGCTACAAGGCCACAGAGGACCAAGGCCACAGAGAACCAAATGTGTATATTTAATCACAAATATAGCGTGAGCTGGTGTTCACCTTCAGCGGGCACAGACCGAGTCCAGGGATATGTGGGGCCGTTAGGCCACCGAAGGGAACAGATATCCCTAGCAGCCGGTTGATCTAGCCCTGCACGCATCTGTCGGCCGGTCTTTCCGTGAAACGTCCTGACCACGAAAAGTCTCTCCTCGGTCGCGTACCGCCGGGTACGCTCGCCTCGTCGTCAGAGCGTTTCACGAAAAGCCGGGCTCGACAGCTACACACATGGCCAAATCAACCGGCTGCTAGCAGGCCATCCGAAAAGTGAGTTAAGCGCTTCGCGGGTCTTTTTCCCGTGGAACGTCTGGACCGGCTTCGCCTTTCATCGGTTGCATACGCCCAGTATGCGCCCTCTTCATCCAGAGCCTTCCACGGAAAAGATACTTCGCGGATCACCCAGCCCTCTTTTCCGATGGCCTGCTAGCGTACTCGCCCGCATCAACCCACTTTTTGTCCCCTCCTTTCAGTCGGTGTCGCTTCGCGCCCCAAAAAGCTGGTTTACCTGGCCTCCGCGTGCTCTCGGAACAAAGAAGCCCCTCCTTCGCCAGGGGAGGCTTCTTCAACTAATAACTATATGCCTGGGGTTCATCCCTGGGCCATTCTTGCTCGGCGCACTAAGGACCTCGAGAAAGACGGAGCCCGACATCCGAGCTCCGGGACGTCGAGCCGTGAGCCCCGAGACGCGCGCCGTAGAGCTAGATCCCACCCCGGACCATCCGGGACCCGCCCTCTGCGGGGCCCGTAGGGTCTTCTATGTAAGCACCAGGCATGGCTCTGCCTTTAGAGTCATCAGCATGGTAGTCCTGGCACCACTCCCGCACGTTCCCAAGCCTGTCGTACAGGCCCCAGGCATTCGGCAATTTCGTGCCCGCCGGATGTATAGTGTTATAGGCATGCCAAGCCACCTCGTCTGCGGTGCCATACCTTGGGGTCTCTATTCCGGCACGCGCCGCGTACTCCCACTGCCCTTCCGTAGATAGCTGAGCTTCTAACCCTGGAACTTCGTTGTTGAGCGCCTGCACAAACTCGTCCCAAGAGCCGAACTCCACACGCGGATTATCGCTCATCAACGCGTGCCGCAGCTCCTGCGTCACCTCTGTTTCCGCCAGCCCCAGCCAGTAGCCCTCAGTGAGCCGACCCTGCTGCTCCCAGTACTCGGCTTCCTCCTCATCATTAAGCGACTCATCACCACCGCACGCGGAAACAAGGATCACAATAAGAAACCCATATACACTTTTCCAGGTCAACATATGCTGACCCGCAAACGTACGCAAAAAGGTATTTTCAATCAAACCATGGCGTGAGCTGCTCTTATGGAAAGCATATCCAACCGCGCCCCCACCCGCCGGGGTTCACCTTCAGCGAGCGCAGACCGGGTCTAGCAACCGGTTGATTTGGCCATGTGTGTAGCTATCGAGCCCGGCTTTTCGTGAAATGCTCTTACGACGAGGCGACCGTACATTCCGGTACGCGACCGAGGAGAGACTTTTCGTGGTCAGGACGTTTCACGGAAAGACCGGCCGATAGATGTGTGCAGGGCTAGATCAACAGGATGTTAGTTGGCAGGTGATGAAGAGAAGGCAGTGAACCACTGGTCCCTTTAGATAGACTCAATGATCCACAAGCTGTCCAACGCGGTTTGCTCAATGGGTCTTATCGCTAGGTAACCAATAAATGTTAGATACCTGTCATTCCCTTGGAGTCGAAGAAGGTTTCGAATCCGGTACACTTTGCCTTGCAGTCCATCATCAATGCCAACGCGTACTGGTTCCAACACCCAATGAGCGGCTTGTGAAGAGATATTGGTGGGCCCCGCTTCCATATAGCCGCGTTCGTGGTTTAGATAATGATCCGTTCGCCAGAGATTACGGATTCGTACCGCATCGTTGCCCACCGGCTCAAATATCCATCGTGCGCTCAACCAACCAGGCTGTACGGATCCAGCACTAATATTAGGTTGCTCAAGATGCAGTGATTTGTCTCTCTTCCAGTAGTTGGTGATTTTAAATCGGTAAGTCTGACTTTGACTAACATCGGACTGAGTCAAAGTGCCCGTCTCAAAACGTGAGCACGGAAGTCTATTTTTTGAGTACACCGCCACCGAAGTGGCATCATCATTAAACCAACCAAAGCCGCTATGAAGGCCTGGTTCATAGGTGCGTCGAACGCCACGCAAATTACTATCTTCGGTTAATACCAGACAATGGCCTTTTCTTACCCATGCCGAAGATATAGCATCATTACCCACTGGTTGATTCGTCTGGCGGCCGAGGGTTGTGTATTCGGCGCGGCGACCACTGAAACTACTATTTTGATATACAATGGCTCGCGGATAAGTACCCAGTCGATAAGTGTAGTCCACAACCGGCAATCCATCCTTGATATGAATTAGTTCTAGCCCGCTTCCGCGAGTAACAGCCCTAACTGTGGGGATAGGAAAGTTATGGTCTCTGGCGAGGTTGTTTGCTGACCTTGCTGCCTGGAATCGCATTTCTTCACCAAATATGGGATTACCGGTGGCTGCAAACCATGCAAGCCACTTAACCTGTCTTGCGTAGGGACCATCTGGCCATCCTGGGTGGCTCTTTTTTGGGTCCACAGCGACCTCGTATCCTTGGTCGGAATGACGAGCTTCGTGAACCAGTAGACCGGCACGGGAGATGACTGTAGATTTAAATAATGAATTTCGGAAGAACTCAATGTTGTTACGTGTTTCTATACCCTCGATGCTCGCGTGTAAAGATGGAACATTACACGCATCATTCTCACCAGTATCACAGTCTACGGATATTGATAGGGGACCAACAGTGAGCTTGCTGAAAGTACAAACCGGACGGAGGCTATTGTATCGACGTTTAACATATTGGTACGCAGAGTATAAAGGATTTGCCTGCTGTAAATCACTATCCAGCCCACTAGGCGCGTTTTTTAAGATCCATAGGGCATTTAGTATCGCATTGAAGTCACTAGAACTAGTAAATCGATTGTAGTGCCAGCTTTTCATTCCAAAGTCTGATCTTGCCTGGGACACAAACGAGTTATGTTCAGAAGTAGAAGCCCACTGTCGTTGATTCGTTACTATACGATCACCCGAAACATCAGGGTCAAAGTTGACAGTATCACCGCATGTATAAACAGAAATGGGACTGGCTGAAATGGCATTGTTTGTAATAGCGTTAATAGCAGGAGAGATAAAACCAGCATTTAGACCCGCGAAGAGAAGCAGTGTCCCTCGAGTACAAAGATTGGCTTGTGTGATTTGTGTTACTTCCGTGTTTTGTATCATAAGGCTCGTTACTGCAAAACCCCTCGTCGGGAGGCTCGATAACGAGTAGTTGTTATATTTAGACTTGTCAACGGACATGGACATACTTGTATAACGATCATAGTAGAAAACTATAACTGCGAAGCGAACTGTGACCAGTCTCACCTATCGTTGAGCTATCTCTTCTTCGTTCATATCAGTCTCGTAGTATCACAATGACAGTACCCGAGGGACTTCGGCCAAAGTATAAATATTTTCAGTTACCTATGCTGGGCGGATAAAGCGCAGCGGAACCCGAAGTTCCAGTACCTGAACCAGGGCTTGTATCTGTTCCGACTCGACGCCCGAAGCCCCCCAGCAATGTAGTCGAACGAATCACCCCGCTACACCCGCCGACCCGACGGGCAACCTTTGGGCTGGTGATGGGGTTTGCTTGTCATTGTGCCACTACGACTTTTGTAAATGTCACTATCGTAGCAATCCTCCACCCACTCCCACATGTTGCCCGCCATATCGTATAGACCATTTGCTCCCGCTGGATACGACTTCACCTTCTCCGTACCCGCATCAGAGTCTAGGTTGAATCTAGCTAGACGGTCCGTGGGCTTTGTCTTCCCCCATGGGTAAATATCTTCATCTTGAGCTCGAGCTGCATGCTCCCATTCTGCTTCTGTGGGGAGCCGCTTGCCTTGGGCTTCACAGTCCTTCTTGGACTGGTACCAGGTCACACAGTTGATGGGATGCTCTTGCTTGCCAGCCTTGCTATAGTTGCAATCATCTTCCGTGTTAGTAGCTTCGCAGTTTCCATCATGGACACACTGCGTATACGCCGCCACGGTGACTTCCGTCGTATCCATGTGAAATGGTGATAGTTGAACCCGGGGAGATGACTCTTCATCGGAAAAACAGGCATCATCCCCCTTCTGACACCCCATGGTGAAGATGCCGCCCGGGATGAGCAACATCCCCGGATACCATCGTTGCTTTCTCTCTTTAGCAGCCTGTTGATTTAGCCTTGTGTGTAGCTATCGAGCCAGGCTTTTCGTGAAACGTTATAACGACGAGGCGAGCGTACCTGGCGGTACGCGACCGAGGAGAGACTTCTTGTGGTCAGGATGTTTCACGGAAAGACCGGCGATAGATGCGTGCAGGGCTAGATCAACAGGCTGCTAGGGCATGCGTGGATTTACCATCGGAATCGGTCTATGACTCGACCCTGCTAAGCCGAAATATCCGACGACCTACACCGCCCCCTTCTAGCTAAGCCCTGTTTTCAACGTTGGAGGTCGTCTATTGCTCGTCGCTAGTTTGGTCGGCCACCCTCTTATCTAAGGTTCTCGCGGACCTTGGTAGACTTCGCTTATATATAGGCAGAGTGACAATGAGATTATAAACTATGTATAGTTTTGATGGCAGAGACTTGGTTCAACCCAAGGGATTTCTGCTGTAACCGGAACTATCAGCAAAAAGAGCGGACCTTAATACCCGACCTGGCAAATTCCCCTCAACGACGGCCTACCGTCTCGCCTATGCCTTTAGCCTCAAACCTATTCTATAGGTTCGTCCCCGTCCCTGATGTACCAGTTTGTACACTTTTACCTACAACCACCTCTATCCGTTCAATCGGAGACCTATCAGTCCGCTTATTATGGCCGCCTCCTTCGAGCCCAAACCCTTAGGAAAATCTATTTATTCTAAATACCTACATGCCGAGCCTAAAGACACCTCCTCGGACTTGTCCTCACGACCGGGAGCGGCTCTACAGCAGAAATCACTTGGGTAGAACCCAAGTTCCTGCTTCTACGCCGGGTTATGCCCCGCTGTATTCCGGCTAAATATCTGATTTCAAACTCCGACTGGGGAGATCGCGCCATAGCCCGCGTTTATGAAAACGCGGCCCTAGAAGGGAGGGTACGGGATGTACCGGACCGAGGAATCCGTAACACAAGCCGCCACAAAGACTACACATAGTAACACAACCACCACCTGGTGAAACCACCCATTTGCCTATGCAAGTACTTGCCGTTCAAGACCAGGCGTCTATGATAGCATAGTGAGACAACACAAATTACGGGTCATTGGTTTTCTTGGACTCGCTCTAACAGCCGGGGGTATCTCCACTGCTTGTACTCAGGAAACCCAGAACCGCATCAGCCGTAGTATCCAAAACTGGACCGGAACCAATGGAGTTCTGGAAATTTATGATGGGGGAAAGGTCGTAAAACGCTTTCTGAAGATCGACAAACTTTCCACCGCCTATGGAACCGGTGACCAAGTCACCCGCCCTTATCGATTTGGCTACGGAGTACTGGATGAAAATTTGAATGGCCAACAGGATGAAAATGAAAAGAAAGTCTACTTTGAGGTATCAGACTACGCCACTCCATACGTCTTCTATAGCTCCCCTCACTCAGGTCGATGATGGGAAGGGCAGGCGGATGGGAGGCAATCAACCTCTCATTTTTCTCAAAAGGCGCCGAGCTTGTTTCGCAGCCGGATGATTAGGATACTTTTTCTCCACCCTTTGGTAGAAAAGTTTTGCGTCATCCGCAAGATCGAGCCGTTCTAGACACATTCCTAACTTAAGAATGCTGTTTGGCACCCACTTGAGGGACTGTGGATACTTCTTCCTAATCACGTTGAAACTTGCTGCAGCCTGTTGAAAATCATTTTCAGCGAAATACGTTTCCCCGATTAGATAGGTCACTTCCGGTGCATACGTCGCCCAACCGCGTCGCTTACCTCGTTTGAGCTCCAATGCTCGCAATAGCTGACGTGCCTCCTGAGGACTATCTTTGACAAGACGCCTGGCCGACTCAATGGCTTTACGGGGGGTTCTAAGCAATTTATCTTTGGCTTGTGCCTTATCTGCCGCTTGCTCGCGTTCCCGCTCGTTAGCTTGCGCACGCAATTTCGTCTCATCAGCCAGCGCCTGAAACCGTAGTTCCGTTTCTTCACGGGACTGAGCTGTCTCCGACTCAAGGGAAGAAACCCGATCAACCAGGGTATCCACCTGGCCTTTCATGCGTGCAACATCTTGTCGGACAACCTCCATAACTACACCGAGATCAGCGTCATTCCTCCGAGCTGAAGTATTGAGGTCCGCCACGTCTGAAGACATTCTCGCAATACGTTCGCCACTTTGCTCTTGCGAATTTTTGATGGTTCGCAATCGTTTCTGAAGCGCATCAACTTCCGTTTGAAGGCCGTACACCTCGTCACGCAGCCGCGCTCCATCAGCTTGAGAGTAGTAGGAGCACCCCGCAAGAGCGGCCAACATCAATACAACCGGGCTATGGCCGTTACAAAGTCTAGACTGCTTCCACTTTCCCATTAGGTTTACCGTATAACTGCGAGACTGCTTCATCACTCTGCTACTTCGAACTCAGCTCGGCGGTTCTGGTTCCAGGCAGCAGGATCACTACCCGATACCAAAGGCTCGTTCTCTCCCTTGCTGATAACACTCATCATGCTTCGAGGAACACCAAGGTCTGAAAGGTATTTCACAACTGCTTGTGCTCGACGATCACCTAACGCAAGATTGTAGGCCTCCGTCCCTCTTTCATCGCAGTGACCCTCGACAATCAGCGTTCCCCCCGCGCTTCGAATACAGTCCGCCACCTGATTGAGACCAGCCTGAGCATCATCACTCAGCGTTGCCCGATCAAAATCAAAGCGGATGATTGGGTAAGAGCACAAATATAATGCTCGTGACGCATTGGTCACATCACAAAGCCCATCAACACAGCTCACACCTACACCGCAATCGGCACTGGACATACAGGCATTCTCTGCAAGGCACCTAGAGTTCGAGCACCGCAACCCTGCAGCACAGTCGCTCGGAGCTTCACACTCGGTCTGGCACTTTCCTGAGCGACAGATTTGATTATTTGGGCAATCCGATTCCGCGGTACATTCTGGTTTATCTTCGCAACGGCCACTTACACACTGCTGACCGCCATCACAGTTGTCATCCGTGCGGCACTGCTGACAAGAACCCTCAACGCAGAGCTCACCTTTGTCAGCACAATGGTTATCCGTTTCGCATATGGGATATTTTGGCCGTGCACACGAGGCCATCAGTATTAGTCCAGCGACGGCGATATACGCCAAGCTTGCGCGATGAAGCACCATGAAAACGGGGTATTCGACGTACGTGTAAGTGTCAAGGAGCCTGGCGGCAAGTTTGCGCAAATACAACATAAAAATTATTTGGCATACTTACGAAATCATCAATCTGTATTGCATCGACTGCATTTTCCAACAGGGGGAATATATACCCTATAGGATAAGCGAGTGAAATGGCACCCTTCTTATGGTATACAGATGCGCCCCTACCGGGCCTTGTAATGCCCTTATCTCCCCACAAGATGTTTTATTTATTCTCTTGAAGACGAATCGGCGGCGGCCGGAGGGCTTCTTCAACCATTCGGTCCGCCCCCTCCCCCGCGGGAGGAATACTGTGCGCCTCCACCAGCGATTCATTGGTCAGATGCGGACGGGTTCCGATGTCTAGATCGTTAATCCCGTTAAGCAAAAATGCTTTCCATCCGGCTATATCACCCAGTCCCGCTCGTGTCTCACGCCGCACGAGGGCATACAGTTCATATCCACCTCGTTTTACTGGCTCACTGCCATCTACCAGACCGGTTTGACCGGCCTTAATACGCGGATGCTCACTGCTCAGCTGAACCTCCCCACGAACGACTGTAATTATCCCCCCATGGGCATGTTCGATCACCACCGAGCTGCCTGGGTGGATCATCATTGAGTAATCTTTCATCAACACACTATAAACGGGTGCTCGTAACCCTGTTTCCAGCCATACTCGGCCACGTAAAAGACGAATGCGATCTATACCGGATACCTGTAATTCTGTCTGTGATGATAAGCGTATCCGGCCATGTTTCCCGACTAATAGCTCCGCCCAACCAACACCAACCGCAACTCCGTTGGTCTCACACAACAAAGCGCCAGAGCTAGGCGGAACGCTAGCCTGGCTCGCTTCGAACCAAGAAACTTCACCGCGAGACACACGAATAACTCCTACTGGTTCAGCACATCCTATCAGGATGGCGACAAGCATCCAACTCGCTAGGCTCACCATTTCGCTTCGACTCCCAAACGCAGATCATGAGCAATATAACGACTGCTAGCACTCGCCTCATTTCTGACAAAAAAACTATCTATGGTCCACGCCAGAACCGAATTCAATTTGCGCGAAAGTCCGATATTGGTCGTCCAACGAACGTCAGTTTCTTGGATTACCGCACCTATCACCGCCTCGTTACCAACCGGACCCCATCGACGAACCAATACTGAGGCAGCAGCCCGGGCTTGCCACCATCGAGAAACCTCGAGATGAACCCATCCAGATAACGCAACCCCACTGGCACTAAACACCTGCCCTGCCGCATCATCATTCATTGCGATGAGTTCTACTTCACTAGTAAGAAGAGACCCTTGGTATAGCAGGGCCCCCCTAACCCGCTGACCAACACGATCTCGGGCCAGGTTCCGAATCTCTGATTCCGGCAAGTTAGACCATATACCATAGATGCCTAACTCAGTGCTCCATCGTGGGGCTACGGATATTGTCAACGTGGGTCCCCCCTCTACGGCCGTCGCCAACCCCTTCCTGAAACGATCCGAGCGTACTTCTATCGCCCGTAGGCCCACCCGTAACTTAGCTGAACGCAAGTCCTCTGACAGTGGCACGATCATCGCGACATAACCGAGTATAGCAAGTCGTTCAACCCCAGCCAGTTCATCACGGTTAATTAGGAAAATCCGCTGATCAGCCACCAAGCCCGCCTCCCAAGATACTGCTCCTAGATGCCCGGTAAGATTGAGTTCACCAACAACCGAGCTAGCCCAACCAGAATGTAAGCCCTTAGGAACCTCACTTAACCATAGAGGGTTGTGGATATGCTCCGTGACAACATTAACACGAGCTTGAACGTCCAACCGAGCCACTTGATCCAATCGGGAACGCAAGGTCCTAGCTGCATTAAGAACCAACGAATCATGAAGCAACTCTGCTTCCTCCTGGGCCTCTTTCGCCATGATCGCTGCTGCCCTCACTGCACCACTTCGGGCAGCCTCAGCAGCCAGAAGGAGACGACTGATGGGGCGGTCAACGCCTGCCGTTTTTAACGAGTGACGCAGAGCGTGAAGAGCAGCTCCATCCCCGAGGCTCGCAGCTATAGTTCGTCCCTCAATGCCACCAGCTCGAAGGGCGGCAGTTAGAGCGGCTTTAAACGCGAGGTTTTCACCCAACACCAAAGCCAATTCTAAGTCGCCATTGGTGTCACCTAACTCCCTCGCTATTAGAAGCTGAGCTTGAGCTTCTTCGAGCTTCGTCGCCTGTGCATACGCAACTCCGAGGTCACGGGCGATAACTTCGGAATCTGGAAGGAGCCTATACGCAAACTCAAGACACACGATGGCCGCTTCAACATCGCCACGGCTGAGTCGATCGAGGCCAAGACCCGACGCCTGATATCCATCCGCTAAAGAAGGCTCTTCTCCAGCTTTTTCTTGGCACACTGCTGGAATCGAAGTGGACCAAGGCAAAACCTCTTGAGCATGCCCGATGGTGCCGAAGGTAAATCCTAGCCCCAAGCTGCCTGCGAGCACAAAACCTAGTTGTTTCGAACCTCTTATGCCCACCCCTACGGCCCTGCTTTAGGCTTCTTCACGCGCGGCGGCCCGAGCCTCATCACGCTCGCGAATACTATGACGTTTGTCATGCCTCGCTTTTCCTCGTACCAGTCCAATCTGCACCTTTGCTCGTCCTTGCTTGAAATACAATTCCAGGGGCACTAGGGTCATGCCCTTTTCGCGCACTCGTTCGTACAATTTATCAATCTCCTGCCGATGCAAAAGCAACTTTCGGACGCGAATAGGGTCATGGTTAGCGTACGCTCCATGAACATATTCGGGAATATGAAGGGAGTGCAAGAACGCTTCGCCGCCTTCGATCGACGCGTAAGCATCACCCATGACGACCTTGCCCTCCCGGAGGCTCTTTACTTCCGAACCAACGAGCTGAACGCCTGCTTCGAGACGCTCGACCACCTCATAGTCGAAGAGGGCTTTTCGATTCTTCGCCACCACTTTGGTGCCTGGTGGGCTGGCGAGCTTTTTCTTTTTTCCGGCCACTAAGTTGCGTAGTGTAGGACATCCTAGTAGCCGGTCAAAGCGTGTTCTTCATTAAGCGGTTTGCGCTCGCTCGTCCCCCGCAATCACCACATTATCGATGAGTCGCGTGCTCCCCACATAAGCAGCCACCAGTAGCCGGCAAGGCTGATGCGCACTATTGAGAGGGGCCAAAGTCAGAGAACTACGCAGCTCCAAGTATTCTGGCTCAAGACCGGCCACAGACATCACCGCTTTGGCCTCCACAACCAAACGTTCCGCGGAGCGTTCACCTTCGTAGTAACGGCGCTGAGCAGCCTGCAGTCCGCCATAGATAGATCGAGCCTGTTCGCGCTCCACATCCGATAGCTGCACGTTCCGTGAGGATAAAGCCAACCCATCATCGTCACGAGCCACGGGGGCACCAACGACTTGAGTATCTAAGTTCAGGTCACTCACCAGGAGACGAGTCAACATCAGCTGCTGAAAATCTTTCTCTCCCATGACTAAAAACGACGGGCGGATAATATTGAGCAACTTCGTAACTATGGTTGTTACCCCAACAAAATGTCCTGGGCGATGAGCCCCACATAGGCCCCTAGACGCTTCAGGAACCCACACCTCAGTCTGGTAACCGCAAGGATACATCAACTCGTCCTTGGGAACAAACACCGCATCACAGCCGGCAGCTTCCAGCTTAGCAAAATCTGCATCGAGATCACGAGGATACCGTTTTAAGTCCTCATCGCGGTCAAACTGCGTAGGATTCACATATACGGAGGCCACCACCCGCTGAGCCCCAACTGCTCGCGCGACCTTCAGCAAGGATATATGTCCATCATGCAGTGCCCCCATCGTCGGCACAAAACCTACAGATATCCCTTGTCGCTCCAAGGCTCGTGTGGTGGTCTTTGCTGCCAAAATATCGTTCAGTATTTTCACAAACTAGGCCTTATGTAATTCTCGTTCGCCCTCTAAGGCTGCACTTGCCCTTTCCGAGCCGGCGCTATCCCCGGGACGAAAAAGAGGCGTCTTGGCAAAATATGAGTGTTCGTCCCCGGGAAAGATCCCCGCTCGAACCTCGTCTCTATACTTCTGTATCGCCCTCGGAATTCGTTCACCCAGGCTTTCATATGCTTTCACAAACTTCGGCTTGAAATCCATATCCATCCCTAGCAAGTCTTGCACCACTAATACCTGACCATCGCACTCACGCCCTGCCCCAATACCAATAGTCGGGATCGAAAGTGCCTGGGTAATCATTTGGGACAGCTCTTGTGGGATCCCTTCAAGTACCAAAGCATACGCCCCAGCCGACTCGAGTGCCTGTGCATGATGCAAAATATCATTCGCAGAATCTGTACTAGTTCCCTGAACCTTAAACCCACCCATGGTATGTATGGACTGAGGTGTTAGCCCGAGATGCCCCATTACTGGAATACCAATCCGAACTAAACGAGCAATAAGCTCTTGATACTCCGCTCCTCCCTCCAACTTTACCGCGTGTGCTCGACCTTCTTTAATCAATCTCCCTGCGTTATGAACCGCCTGAGATACACCTACCTGGTAACTCATAAACGGCATATCCAACACTAGATGAACATGTTTCAGCCCTCGTGCCACCATCTGGCCATGGTAAATCATCTCATCCACAGTCACTTCTAGGGTTGATGACTTGCCTTGAACCACCATTCCGAGACTATCCCCTACCAGGACAATATCGGCGCCACCGCGTTCAACAAGTTTCGCGGTCATTGCATCATAGGCCGTGATCATGGTGATACGTTCACCACGATCCTTCATAGCCCTCAAAACGGGAACAGTTATGCTAGATGGTGTGCTTTCATTCTGTTTACTCATGTAATCCTCACTCAGTCAGCGCACACATGGAGTCGCTGCTTTGTTTCGGTATCTCGGTCATCGAGGGCCAAAGGGTGGCATAGGCTTCATGAACTGACAAATTGTAAGCCCATAAGGTAATCAGCGGACGTGTCGATTCCTGGTGATCACGCTAAACATGAGTGGGAGTTAACAAGTCGAAAGCCCACCCCAGAAACCCTTGCAACCGGCATCATGACCCTGGGCCTCAGCTGCCTACCCATGGCATGTGAGACTGTCCCCACCGACACGGCCTCTCGCCAATGGACCTCAACGGTGGCTATTGGAACGGTGGCTAACCTGCACTTTGATAGTCCAATTGACTTGTCCATAGTCGGTGAACGTCGAAATGATGTTCGCCTGGACCTCAACTTGACAGTCGTAGCCTCCTCAACAACAGCCGCTGAGGAAGCGGTGGCTACGTATGACCCAACCACAACCGTTGCTGACAATCAGGCTAACATCGTATTTGGTCCCCCTGAGGAAGGGCGCCTTAAGGGTTCAGTTATCGCTCGGGTACCCGCTGATGTTGATTTGGGGGTCACACAACGAGGGGCCGTGCTGCAGCTCGAAGATATGACCGGAGATATTGACATTCAAAATGCCGGTGATATTTCGATTTCCGCCGATAGTAACCTCGTACGGGTCCGCTGTGAGCTGGGCAACGTTCTCATCCGCTCTCCAGTATCGGGAGGCAGTGTCCTCGATGTGTTGGTCGGGGTGGGTTCCATTCAGCTCGAACTTCCCTCGGTACTCAATGCGAGAATCGAGGCTCAAGGCACCGCCGGGATCAATTCAACGCATTCTCAACTGCCAAACCGTCCTGGCAATGTGCCCTACATTGGGACCACAGGATCTGGCTCAGCCTCGATAGTAGCCACAACCCGGAGTGGCACCATCCTCTTTACCGTGCGAAATGGTCCCTAGTCATGGCAAG
This sequence comes from Myxococcales bacterium, assembly GCA_019634385.1. Taxonomy (GTDB): domain Bacteria; phylum Myxococcota; class Kuafuiibacteriia; order Kuafuiibacteriales; family Kuafuiibacteriaceae; genus JAHQVK01. The sequence continues at coordinate 24,048 of JAHQVK010000054.1, forward strand.
TCAAAGCTTAGTGATTGAGGGTGGTCACCCCATCGGTGGCACCCTTCGCCCGAGTGGAAATAAGAACGCAGCCTTACCCCTCCTCGCAGCCTGCCTGTTGACCGAAGACGAGGTGCACCTCAACAACGTTCCCGACATCGTAGATGTTCAGATAATGTTGGAGCTGATCGAATACTTGGGCGCTACCGTTAAAAAAATCAGCCCAAATCGGTGGTCGATCCGAGCTTCTCCCCTCTCTAGCAAATCGCCCCCAACAGAGCTTTGTCGGCGCATTCGGGCATCATTACTTTTAGCGGGGCCGCTGCTCGCCCGACGGGGACAGGTCAGCCTCCCCCCTCCTGGGGGGGACGCGATCGGCCGGCGCCGATTGGATACTCACGTTGAAGCTCTCGCCGGGCTGGGAGCAACGGTCAACGTATCCTCCACGTCCCTTGATTTTTCCGTCCAGGGACGCCTCAGCGGAACTAACCTATTTCTCGATGAAGCTTCGGTCACAGGTACCGAGAATGCCATTATGGCGGCAGCCCTGGCCGACGGGATCACCACCATCGACAACGCAGCCGGTGAACCCCATGTCCAAGACCTGTGTCGTCTGCTGGTCGCCATGGGCGCCAAAATAGAGGGCATAGGCACCAATCGTCTCCGTATTCACGGGCAGACTAGTTTGACTGGGGCAGAATACACACTAGGTCCCGACTATACGGAGGTCGGATCCTTCATCACCCTGTCCGCAGTGACTGGCGGGGAACTACGTTTGCTTGATGCACGGCCGGAAGAGCATCGGGCCACAAAAATCGCTTTCGCTAAGTTAGGGCTCCATTTTGAGGCTGATGGCCCAGACATTGTTGTCCCCGGTGATCAAAACCTACGGGTTGCGCACGAGCTGATGGGAGCCATTCCCAAGATAGAAGATTCCCCCTGGCCGGGCTTCCCCGCTGACCTAACCTCTATCGCGGTCGTAGCCGCAACCCAAACCGAGGGTACTGTACTCATCTTTGAGAAAATGTTCGAATCGCGGTTATTCTTCACCGATCGCCTCTCCGCCATGGGTGCAAAGTTGATTCTGTGTGACCCCCACCGAGTGGTGGTTAGCGGAAAGTCTCAGCTCTTCGGCCAACCGCTGGTCAGCCCCGATATCCGAGCTGGTATGGCCCTCGTCATCGCCGCTCTCGCTGCTAAGGGGCAAAGCGAAATCCACAATGTGCAACAAATCGACCGCGGATACGAGCGTATCGATACCCGAATCCGCGAACTTGGGGGCCGTATTGAACGTCGTTCGGTCTAGAGCAGCTAAGCGATAACCTTCTGCCCGATCTCGCGCAGATAGTCCCAGCTGTAAATACCGTCTTCACACCCTCCTTCGTTCCATTTAAAGCGTAGAGCGTATCCACCAACTTCTTCAATGTGTAGGAGCTGCATACCCTTCAAATTCGGAGGTTCTTGCTCCCCGCCATGCCCTATACATGTAGCAGATGGGCACGCATTGTGTAGCGTATCGTAGGGATACTGAGTGCGGGAATCATCATCCCACTTGATAAGCATGCGTCCATTGTCCCGGTCATTTTTTACCTCAACCGGTTTGGGTTTAGCTTCGTTCACGGGAATTATGATGTGCCACGCCTCACCGACCGGGCCAAGCA